>NZ_JBFTNR010000613.1:0-2555 GCF_056665995.1 Stenotrophomonas sp. 05L44_2 | reverse complement strand
GCCTGGCACTACATCACTTACGCGCCGTGGGCAGCAAGCTGACCCAGGCGCTGCACCGCGACCGAAACGGTCGGGTAGTCCAGGGTCTTCTGCTCGGCCAGTTCGGCCAGCATCGCCAAGGTGAAGCGCAGGCTGCTGTCGTCACGACCGATCCACGCGGCCACCTTGGCTTCAGCGGTGCTGCCCTTGGTGGCCAGCACCTGGCCGGCCAGGCTGCGGTGGTGTGCGGCCAGTTCGTCGCGCAGCACGCCACGTGCCACCGCGTGCCAGCGGCCGTTGACCTCCAGCGCGTCGATCTGCTCGAACAGCCACGGCAGCTGCAGGGCGTCGCCCAGGCGGAAGTGGATCTTGGAGACATCCACCGGCTTCAGCTTGCGGGTACGGGCCAGTTCGATGATGTCGAACGCCGGTTCCAGGAAGTGCAGTTCGGCCAGCTGCTGTGCCAGCGCCGACGGCAGGCCCTTTTCCTTCCACTCGGCCACCAGGGCTTCGTAGGTCGGACGCTGCGAATCCGGCAGCACACCCGAAGCAACACGGATGTCGTTGAACGGACCCTGGTAGCGGTTGACCGCCTCGGTGATGCCCGGCATCGGGCCCGGGCGCGACAGCAGCCAGCGTACGAACGAACGCTGCAGCTTCCAGATCACTTCCAGCGCGTCGATCTGCACCGACTCCGGCAGCGTGCCGTCGAGGGCATCGATCTGCGCCCACAGCGCGCGTGCGTCCAGCGTTTCGCGGCTGATGGTGTAGGCCTTGGCGACCTCGGCAATGGAGCGGCCGGTGTCTTCCTGCATGCGCATCAGGAAGGTGGCGCCCATGCGGTTGATGGTCTGGTTGGTCACGGCCGTGGCGATGATTTCGCGCTTCAGGCGGTGACGCTCCATCGCGTCGGCGTACTTCTTCTGCAGCGGGGTCGGGAAGTAGCGCTGCAGTTCCTTGGACAGGTACGGATCTTCCGGGATGTCCGAATCCAGCAGCTGCGCGAACGCCACCAGCTTGGAGTAGGACAGCAGCACCGACAGTTCCGGACGGGTCAGGCCCTGGCCGCGTGCCTTGCGCTGGGACAGCTCGGCATCGGACGGCAGGAACTCGATCTGGCGATCCAGCAGGCCCTGCTGTTCCAGGGTACGGATGAAGTGCTGCTTGGAACCCAGGCGCTTGACCGCCATCCGCTCCATCAGGCTCAGCGCCTGGTTCTGGCGGTAGTTGTCGTTGAGCACCAGCGCGGCGACTTCGTCGGTCATCKRCGCCAGCAGCTTGTTGCGCTGCTCGACGGTCAGCTTCTTGGCCCGCACCACATCGTTGAGCAGGATCTTGATGTTGACTTCGTGGTCGGAGGTATCCACACCGGCCGAGTTGTCGATGAAGTCGGTGTTGAGCAGCACGCCGGCCTGGGCAGCTTCGATGCGGCCCAGCTGGGTCATGCCCAGGTTGCCGCCCTCGCCCACCACCTTGCAGCGCAGCTCGCCACCATTCACGCGCAGGGCGTTGTTGGCGCGGTCGCCGACATCGCTGTGCTGCTCGCTGGCGGCCTTGACGTAGGTACCGATGCCGCCGTTCCACAGCAGGTCGACCGGTGCCTTCAGGATCGCGCTCATCAGATCGTTCGGCGACAGCGCCTTGACGTTCTCGTCCAGGCCCAGCGCTTCACGCACCCGCGGGGTGATCTCGATCGACTTCAGGCTGCGCGGATACACGCCGCCGCCCTTGCTGATCAGCTTGGCATCGTAGTCCGCCCAGCTCGAACGCGGCACGGTGAACAGACGCTCACGTTCGACGAACGTGGTCGCTGCATCCGGGTTCGGGTCCAGGAAGATGTGGCGGTGGTCGAACGCAGCGACCAGGCGGATGTGGCGCGACAGCAGCATGCCGTTGCCGAACACGTCGCCGGACATGTCGCCGACGCCAACCGCGGTGAAGTCCTGGGTCTGGCTGTCACGGCCCAGTGCACGGAAGTGGCGCTTGACCGACTCCCATGCGCCGCGCGCGGTGATGCCCATGCCCTTGTGGTCGTAACCGACCGAACCGCCGGAGGCGAACGCATCGCCCATCCAGAAGCCGTGCGCGATGGCCAGGCCGTTGGCGATGTCGGAGAAGGTCGCGGTGCCCTTGTCGGCGGCCACCACCAGGTACGGATCGTCCATGTCATGGCGCACGACATCCACCGGCGGCACGATCTTGTTGTTGACGATGTTGTCGGTGATGTCCAGCAGGCCCTGGATGAACAGCTTGTAGCACGCCACGCCGTTGGCGAAGATCGCATCGCGATCGCCGTTCACCGGCGGCATCTTGGCGAAGAAGCCGCCCTTCGCGCCGACCGGCACGATGACGGTGTTCTTGACCATCTGCGCCTTGACCAGGCCCAGCACTTCGGTACGGAAGTCTTCGCGGCGATCCGACCAGCGCAGGCCGCCACGGGCGACGGCACCGAAGCGCAGGTGGGTACCTTCCACGCGCGGGCCATACACGAAGATTTCGCGGTACGGGCGCGGCTTGGGCAGGTCCGGCACCAAGGCCGAATCGAACTTGAAGCTGATGACATGGCCGTGCTGGCC
>NZ_JBFTNR010000612.1:0-2558 GCF_056665995.1 Stenotrophomonas sp. 05L44_2 | reverse complement strand
CGGCTCGGGGATGCAGGCCCGGTTCCTGCTTGCGATGGGCGGGGCGATGCTGGTGGTGGTGGCGATCCTGGCCGTGCTGCTGGGGCGGCAGGCTGCGATGCAGGGCGAGGTGAGGTCGCTCAGCAACGGCGTCATCCACGAACTGTTCGACCGCAGCGTGCGCAGCCGTGGCGAGGCCATGGTGCGCGAGCTGTCCGATGCGCTTGCCGGTCCGCTCCACAACAACGACCTGGACCAGGTCGGGGCGCTTGTGCGCAGCATTTCGCGGCAGCCGGTGGTGCGCTACGTACTGGTGTTCGACGACCGCGGGCGGCTGGTCCACGACGGCTCGGCCGGAGTGCCCGGATCCGGGCGGCCGATGACCGATCCGTTGGCGGCCGGGGCGGTTGCCGCGCAGTCGCTGGTGGTGCAGCAGTCGCCCACGGTGCTCGACAACGCGATGCCGATCAGGGTGGGCAAACAACGCATCGGTGGTGTCCGCGTCGGCATGGCGCTGGATGAAGTGCTGCAGCGTGAGCAGGCGGCCAACGCGACCCTCGGTGAGAGGCTGCAGCAGATGGGAAGCCGGCATCTGGGCTGGCTGCTGCTGATGCTTGGCCTGCTGGTGGTGATCGGCGTGGTGGTGATCCTGTACGTACAGCGCACGCTGGTGGCGCCGATCCGCGAGCTGGCCGCGGCCGCCCGGCGCATCGAAGCGGGCGACTACCAGGCGCCGCTGCGCGAAAACACCCGCGACGACGAGGTCGGGGAACTGGTGCGTGGTTTTGCCCGCATGCGTGATGCGATCGCCCGCCACGACCGCGAAGTGCGGCGCATGGCCTACACCGACGCCTTGACCGGGCTCACCAACCGCCTGGCGTTCCGCGAGGCGCTGGACCATCGATTGATGGCCGCACGTGCGTCCAATCACCGGTTGGGTCTGCTGTTTGCCGATATCGATGATTTCAAGCGGGTCAATGACACGCTGGGCCATGAGGCCGGCGACGAGGCGTTGCTGCAGTTCGCCCAGCGCATCGGCCGCGCAGTGACCGAGGCCGGCGGCGACGATGCCGTGCTGGCGCGGTTCGGCGGCGACGAATTCGTGATCCTCGTTGGTGATGGCGATGTTGCGGCCAATGCGCGGTTGCTGGCCGAAGTGCTGGTGCGCGAGCTGGGCAAGCCGCTGGTGGTGCAGGGCAGGGAACTGTTCCTGGGCACCTCGATCGGCGTGACCCTGTTCCCCGACGATGCCGCAGATGCGACGACGCTGCTGAAGAACGGCGACATCGCGATGTACCAGGCAAAGATGGCCGGCAAGAACTGCTATCGCTATTACAGCCGGGCCATGGATCACGCGGTCGAGCGGCGCGTGCACATGGAACAGGAACTGCGCGGGGCCTGGGAGCGCGGCGAGCTGCGGCTGGCCTATCAGCCGATCTACCGCATGCGTGACCGCTGCATGGTCGGTGTCGAAGTGCTGCTGCGCTGGCAGCACCCGACGCTGGGCACGATTCCGCCATCGGTGTTCATCGAGGTGGCCGAGCAGAGTGGCCTGATTGAGATCATCGGTCCGAAGGTGCTGCGTGCCGCCTGCATGGAAGCGGTGCAGTGGCCGCGGGGCGTGGCCGGTGACGAGTTGTTCGTCTCGGTCAATGTGTCGCCACGGCAGTTGCGCGGCGGGGAGCTGCCGGCGTTGGTTGCACAGTGCCTGCAGGAGTCGGGCCTGCCGGCCTCGCGCCTGCACCTGGAGCTGACCGAGACGGCGGTGATCGGCGATGAGATGCTGGCCGCGCAGCTGTTGGACCGCCTGCACCGGGCCGGGGTGAAGGTGTGGCTGGACGACTTCGGTACCGGTTTCTCCGGTCTCAGCCACCTGCGGCAGGTGCCGGTGGACGGCGTCAAGATCGACAAAAGCTTCGTCGCCGACATGCAGCGCGACCCGGACGACCTGGCCCTGACCACGGCGATCATCGCCATGGCTCACGCACTGGGCATCACGGTGGTGGCCGAGGGTATCGAACAGGAGGCCCAGTTCGAGCTGCTGGCCCAGCGTGGCTGCGACCTGGGTCAAGGCTACCGGCTGAGCCACCCGGTCACCGCCACCGAAGTGGTGCGGATGATCGAATCGGGCGCGTGAGGCGCTACAGCGGGCGCTTGCTCGGGTCGCCGGGCAGTTCGCGGACCAGCTTGGGGACCAGGTAGCCGGACAGCCGGGCAGTGAGGCCGGCAATCAGGGCCTTGGCCTGGATGTCGTCCACTTCGAAGTGGGCCACGCCCTCGACGCGATCCAACTGGTGCAGGTAATACGGCAGCACGCCGGCGGCGAAGCTGCGTTCGCTCAGGTCCTGCAGCGCCTGCACGCTGTCGTTGACCCCGCGCAGCAGCACCGCCTGGTTCAGCAGCTGGGCGCCGATGCCACGCAGACGGGCCATCGCGGTATCGACGCTGGCGTCGAATTCATTGGCGTGGTTGGCATGGACCACGATCGCCAATGGCCACGACAGGCTGCCCAGCCAGGCCAGCAGTTCCTCGTCCACGCGCTCGGGCAGCACGATCGGCAGGCGCGTGTGGATGCGCAA
>NZ_JBFTNR010000611.1:0-2559 GCF_056665995.1 Stenotrophomonas sp. 05L44_2 | reverse complement strand
GGATGGCAAGGTCGATGCGCAGCTGGTCGTGGCCGGCAATCACATCGAAGGCCAGGGCCAGATCGGTGCCACCGCAGCGGTCACGCTGCCTGCCAAGGAAGAGCTGCCGGGTGACACCGATGACCGCGCGATCACCGCAGCGTTCGATACCGGCGTGGCAGGCAAGGTACGGGTGCAGGGCAAGGACGGCGAGGAAATCGTCGCCGATCGCAATCTCAAGCTGGCCGGCACTGCAACCGTCGCCGCGCAGAACAGCGCGCTTGGCCTGGGCGGCCTGCTCAACGGCGTCGGCACTGCGCTCAACGGCGTTGGCAGCGCGGTCGGCAGCCTGCTCAATGGTGACCTCAACGGCACCGTCGGCAACCTGACCGGCGCCGTCGGTGGCCTGGTCGGCAATACCCTCGGCAGCCTCGGCCTGACCTCGCCGTCGGCCATTCCGCCGACCAGCCCGAAGGCGCCCGCCGCTGCCGACCCGAACGCGGGCCTGGTGATCGGTACCGGTGGCCTGGTGGGCGGTGTCACCGAACTGCTCGGCCCGACCACCGCCAGCCTGTTCGGCGGCACCGGTTACCTGTCCAACGGCAACCTCAAGCTCAGCACCGCCAACGTCATGCAGACCTATTCCACGGTCAACGTGCTCGGCCTGCCGGTGGTCAATGCAACGCCGGTCGGCACCACGCTCAACGGACTGGGTGGAGCGGTCACCGGTGGCAGCTCGCACCTGACCCTGATCGGTGGCGTCACCTCCGACAGCTACATCTACAACATCAACAACGGCAATCCCGGTGGCCTGCTCGGCCTGCTGCTGCCGACGGACTCGCCGGCCTGGGCGGCCAAGTGCCTGGACATCGCGCTGGCGGACATCTCCTGCTGGGCGGTCAACGCAGCGCAGGACTACCAGGTGCTGATGGGCGATGGCGCCTATGCCAACGGCTCCAAGGAGGTGGTGATCGGTGCCAACGCCCGCCATGAACTGCCCAAGGTCGATGCCAACGTCGCCTTCCCGGGCGCGGGCGCCAATGATCCGAGCGATCCGACCGGCGTTCCCACCGCCGACTATGCAGCACGCATGGGGCACTCGGTGGTGGTCGGCGACAGTGCCAGCGGCACTGCCAACGGGCAGACCCTGCTCGGCGCAGAGAGCACCTCCAACCAGGCCAACTCGGTGGCGCTGGGCTACCGCTCGGCCGCACTGCGCGGCGCGCAGGCCAGCTACAGCGCTTACGGCCTGACCACCGCACAGGTGTCGGCGGGCGAAGTGTCGGTGGGCACCGCAGGCGGTGGCGAGCGGCAGATCACCAACCTGGCAGCCGGCAGCGCCAACACCGATGCAGTCAACGTGGCCCAGCTGAAGGGTGCGATCAGCCAGATCGATGCGGTCGGCGCGGCGGCGGTCACCTATGACCTGGATGGTGCAGGCGACCCCGACTACCGCCGTGTCACCCTCGGCAATGGCACCGGCACCACCACCATCGGCAACCTGGCAGCCGGCGCGGTCAACGCCACCAGCAGCGAGGCGGTCAATGGTGCGCAGCTGTTCGCCAGCAACGACACGATGGCAAAGTTCTTCGGCGGACGCGCAGCGTTCGATCCGCTCACCAGCACGTTCACCGCACCGCTGTTCGAGATCAGCACCATCTCCACCGGTGGCGCCGTGGCCCCGGGGCTGTATGACAACGTCACCGACGCCTTCGATGCGGTGGATGGTTCGCTGGTCAACCTCAACACCCAGATCAACGACATCCGCAACACCGGCACCCGGTACCTGCGGGTGAATTCGACCGGTGCCGACGCCGTGGCCAGCGGCGCCGAAGCGATCGCCGTCGGTGCCGGTGCCAGCGCAACCGCCGCCAACAGCATCGCGGTCGGTGCCGGCAGCCTGGCCGACCGTGCCAACAGCGTGTCGATCGGTGCCGCGGGCGCCGAACGCCAGGTCACCAACGTCGCCGCCGGCACCGCCAGCACCGATGCGGTCAACCTGGGTCAGTTGCAGGCTTCCGAAGAGGGCGCGCTGCGCTACGACCTCAACGGCGACGGCAGCGTCAACTACGCAAGTGCGACGCTCGGCCAGTCCGGCACCGCCACCACGCTGCGCAACCTCGGCCCGGGCCAGATCAGCGCGGCCAGCAGTGAAGCAATCAATGGTGCGCAGTTGTTCGCGGCCAACCAGACGGTGGCCACCCACCTCGGCGGCGGCGCTGCAGTGGATGCCAATGGCGTGGTCACCGCGCCGACCTACACGCTCAACAACGTCGCCGCCAATGGCACGGTCAGCCAGGGCAGCTACAACGACGTCGGCACGGCCTTCGACGCGGTCAGCAATTCGCTGGCCAATGTGGCCGAGCAGACCGATGACCTGGACGCACGCGCCGTGAAGTACGACGTGGACGGGAGTGGCAACGTGGTCGATACCGTGACCCTCAGCGGCACCGGCGGTGCACCGGTGAAAGTCACCAACGTGGCCGCTGGCAGCATCCTGGCGGGCAGCAGCGATGCCATCACCGGCGACCAGCTGTTCAGCACGCACCAGACGGTGGCCAGCTACTTCGGTGGCAGCAC
>NZ_JBFTNR010000610.1:0-2560 GCF_056665995.1 Stenotrophomonas sp. 05L44_2 | reverse complement strand
GCAACGAATCCCCCGCGGCGCAGCGATGCGCCGCGGTTTTGTTTTGTAGCATCGCAATACCTTTTTCAGATCGGAACGACCGGTCATCCGTTGGCGGCAAGGGTCGCCCACGGTCCATTCGCAGACAGCATCCCCAAGGACACCCTCCGTGGCAAAAATCACCAAAACCTTCCAGTACGGCAAGCACACCGTCACGCTTGAGACCGGCGAAATCGCCCGCCAGGCCGGTGGCGCCGTCATCGTCAAGTTCGACGACACCGTGCTGCTGGTCTCCGCCGTTGCCGCCAAGAGCGCGCGTGAGGGCCAGGACTTCTTCCCCCTGACCTGTGACTACCAGGAGAAGTTCTACGCCGGTGGCCGTATCCCGGGTGGCTTCTTCAAGCGCGAAGGCCGCGCGACCGAGAAGGAAACCCTGATCTCGCGTCTGATCGATCGTCCGATCCGTCCGCTGTTCCCGGAAGACTACAAGAACGAAGTCCAGATCATCGCCACCGTGATGTCGCTGAACCCGGACATCGACGGTGACATCCCGGCCCTGATCGGTGCCTCGGCTGCGCTGTCGCTGGCCGGCACCCCGTTCAAGGGTCCGATCGCCGCCGCCAAGGTGGGTTACAAGAACGGTGAGTACATCCTCAACCCGACCGTGACCGAACTGAAGGATTCGGAGCTGGAGCTGGTCGTTGCCGGTACCGCCAACGCCGTGCTGATGGTGGAATCCGAAGCCGCGCTGCTGTCCGAAGACGTGATGCTGGGCGCCGTGACCTTCGGTCACCGCGAAATGCAGAAGGTCATCAACGCGATCAACGAACTGACCGTGGAAGCCGGCACCAAGCCGTCGACCTGGGTGGCCCCGGCCAAGAACGACGTGCTGATCAGCGCCCTGCAGGAAGCCATCGGCCCGCGTCTGGGCGAGGCCTTCCAGGTGCGCGACAAGCTGCAGCGCCGCGACGCCATCTCGGCGATCAAGAAGGACGTGGTCGAGTCGCTGGCCGGCCGCGTTGCCGCTGAAGGCTGGAACCCGGCCGAGCTGTCGAAGGAATTCGGCGAGCTGGAATACAGCACCATGCGCAACTCGGTGCTGGACACCAAGGTCCGCATTGACGGCCGTGCGCTGGACACCGTCCGCCCGATCGCAGTGAAGACCGGCATCCTGCCGCGTACCCACGGTTCCTCGCTGTTCACCCGCGGTGAAACGCAGGCCATCGTGACCATCACCCTGGGCACCGCCCGTGATGGCCAGGTCATCGATGCCGTCTCCGGTGAGTACAAAGAGAACTTCCTGTTCCATTACAACTTCCCCCCCTACTCGGTGGGTGAAACCGGCCGCATGATGGGCCCGAAGCGTCGCGAGATCGGCCACGGCCGTCTGGCCAAGCGCGGCGTGCTGGCAGTGATGCCGTCGCTGGAATCCTTCCCGTACACCATCCGCGTTGTCTCGGAAATCACCGAGTCGAACGGTTCCTCGTCGATGGCGTCGGTCTGCGGCTCGTCGCTGGCCCTGATGGACGCCGGCGTGCCGGTGAAGGCTCCGGTGGCGGGTATTGCCATGGGCCTGGTCAAGGAAGGCGATCGCTTCGTCGTCCTGTCCGACATCCTGGGTGACGAAGATCACCTGGGCGACATGGACTTCAAGGTTGCCGGTACCGCTGAGGGCATCTCCGCCCTGCAGATGGACATCAAGATCGAAGGCATCACCGAAGAGATCATGAAGCAGGCTCTGCAGCAGGCCAAGGCTGGCCGTCTGCACATCCTGGGCGAAATGGCCCACGGCCTGACCGCCCCGCGTGAGGAGCTGTCGGACTACGCGCCGCGCCTGCTGACCATCAAGATCCACCCGGACAAGATCCGCGAAGTGATCGGCAAGGGTGGTTCGACCATCCAGGCCATCACCAAGGAAACCGGCACCCAGATCGACATCCAGGATGACGGCACCATCGTCATCGCTTCGGTCAATGCCATCGCTGCCCAGGCCGCCAAGGCCCGCATCGAGCAGATCACCTCGGACGTCGAGCCGGGCCGCATCTACGAAGGCAAGGTCGCCAAGATCATGGACTTCGGYGCRTTCGTCAMCATCCTGCCGGGCAAGGACGGYCTGGTCCACGTGTCGCAGATCTCCAGCGACCGCGTCGAGAAGGTCGGCGACGTGCTGAAGGAAGGCGATGTGGTCAAGGTCAAGGTGCTGGAAGTCGACAAGCAGGGCCGTATCCGCCTGTCGATGAAGGCCGTCGAGGAAGGCGAAGGCGCCACCGCCGAGTAATCGACCGCAGGTCGATGACGGTAGGTGTCAATCTTGGTTGACACGCCAGAATGAAAAAGCGGGCTTCGGCCCGCTTTTTCTTTGCCTGTCGTCCGGCGCTGCCGGCGTCGTACCGCGGCGCTATGCTTCACCCATGGACACCCTGCGCCTGCTTGACCTGCAGATCGACCGCCCCGCGCAGCGGGTCAGCCGCGCCGGCGACGTGCTGCCGATCCAGGGGCTGAGCTGGCGCCTGTTCGACGTGCTGCTGGCACACGGCAACGACGTTGTCGACTTCGACACGCTGGCTGCACAGGTGTGGGC
>NZ_JBFTNR010000609.1:0-2563 GCF_056665995.1 Stenotrophomonas sp. 05L44_2 | reverse complement strand
TCGCTGACGCTTCGTCAAACAGCTCAGAAGGCATAGTTTGGGGTATCGCTTTTTTACTAGGCCGCTTCAGTTAGTTTTATTGAATTCAATAACTTGCGCATGGCAGGCATTGCCTTAGAGGCGTTGCCGTTCAGTCCTCAAGCAAGCGAGCAGCAGGGTTCGCCGTGGCACCGCCCGTCTGGAAGTACCCCACGACACTCGAGACTGACCGGTGCTCGGTCAGCTGCATAATTGCCGGCAGCGCGACGCCTTGGCGACTGGCCTCAGTGACGAAACCGGACCGCAGGCTGTGGGCCCCAAAATCCCCCTCCAATCCCGCCAGGCGTGCCCGCCGCTGGATGATCTCTCCTACCGCAGCGGGGGATAGGGCGGGGCCCACCCGTTGTTTCCAGAGCCTCCGGAAGATCGCCCCCTCGGTGAGGCCTGATGCCTCCAGCCAGTCCTGGAGGGCGAGGGCGGCCCGATCCAGCACCGGCTTGTCCGGCGTGGAGGTCGCGGTGACGCCGGCCTGCTGGGTCTTGCTGTGCTCCAGCCGGTAGATATAGCCGGCCGCGCCGATTCGGCGCAGGTCACGCAGGTCGGCGGCGGCGATCTCACTGCGGCGACGCCCGCCGCTGGCAAACCCGAAGCAGAGTAGAGCGCGATCCCGAATTCCTTTTGCGTGGGCGCTCGCCGCGCTTGACCGCGGCCCGCGCCGCGCGGCTGAGCACGGTGCGGATTGCCGGCTGCTCGCAGGGATTGGTGGCTTGTTTGAGCCGGTGTGCGGTGGACAGCACGGCAACGTGATGGCGCACGGTGGCCAGGGTCCAAGGCCCAAGTTTGGCTTTCAGGCCGGCCGCCACCAAGGCCTGATCGACGACCGGCTGCTGGAGCACGTATTCCTGTTACCTTGAAGTCCATACATTTCAACAGTCTACTGAGGCGGAGCCCCATAACCTAGCAATCTGAATAGAGGGCGCCAACAGGTATATGTGTTACTTATTCGCTGGCTACACGTACTTCTGTTACTAGTTCAGCGCGGACTTTGGTACGACCGCCCAATCGGYTGCGCCCCAAGCCTTTCGGGAGTAGCGTGGCGAAGCACGCCAGCGACCTTTCCTCACGCAGTGATAGGAAATCGGCCTGGACCATGTTGACCGCGAAGCACAACCAAGCCCGAATGCATCCTGTGGATGCCTAGACCGCTGCCCCTGCGGCGAGGTCTGTTTGGAGCAGGGTAATGAGCGTTACGACCAAAGCCAGGCAACGCCGACTTGGTGTGCGGCAAGCCCGGACAAGCAACTCAGCAAACCTCTGGACGCTGCAGTCTCCGGCAGCTGAGTGCCCGGTGACGCTGAGTGGTGACTTGAGGATGAAGCTCTTCTTCTATTGCGAAGGCGACGCAAGCGTCCGTGAAGCAGAGTTTCGCGAGCCACTGATACAGGTGCACCTAGGCAGCGGCTCAATCTGCCTTGATGCGCTCACTACACTGACAGATGGCTCTATTCAGGCACGGTTGATCGACGATGGATCAGACCGGGCCCGGCGGGGTATCGAAGCGCTGACTGCAGAGTGCGGCTATTCAGTTTCTGTTTTTAGTACACGTGATTTTGGTCAGGCGAAGATGAGGATCCGCAACTGGCAGGCGGCAATCTCTGCTTTTCACCGTTGCCGCGGTTCCGATCTCAGTTCTCTGGCAAAAGAAGTCGAATCGATGGTCCGGCGACGGGGCAAGGCGACCCTGGGAGAGGCCATACGAGGCCTTAAACAAGCGCACCCAGCGGTGGTGGTAGGAGCTGCGGTTCTTGCGCTGCGCGCCCGATCCATCAGCTCGGACATGGATGTCCACCCATGGTCTGTGCACACAAGGCTGTTCAGGTGTGGACATGACCCCGGCCATTAAGTTCAACCGGAGGACGCTCCCGGCAGAATTTGCGGACTACAGAGAGTGGCCGGCTTGTGAAACCAGTCTGCTGGACCAGGCTGATCTGGTGCTGTTTCAGCAAAGACGCCAAGCCCTGGTTGCGTACTTAAGTGGCCTCCCAACTGCCGCGATAGCCTCTCGGTTCGGAATCGAGCGTACTGAGGTACTACGGTACCTCAATCGCTGCGTCGCGATCATGGGCGATGGCCAAATTGTGGGTTGGGCTGGCATCCTCAAGGGATTTCGCACGCAAAAGCCAACGCGATCCAAGCCGCTAAGCGCGATGCCAAGCCTGTCATTCGGCGGCTATACGGGCGCCCTGTCAGCATTGTTCGCTGCGCAGCCGGATGTTCAGTTCACCCTGGACAAGTACCTCGCCACTGGCATCACTCCAGACGGGGCGAAACAAGGGCGTGTTACGAGCAAGAAGGCACATCAAGTCTTTCTCGATCTCTGTCGTGGTTCCGGCTTGGGCAAGAATGCATGGCCATTCTGTGTCAGTCGGCACGGCAGAGAGGCCATATGCGAGTACGTGAAGCAGTTCTTCACTGCGAACCACGAGAGGGTTGCATCCCTGCAGTACGGCGAAGAGTGCAGACAGCGTTCAAGGAGGCCCGGCGGACAACCCGAAGGACCCGTGGCCTTAGCCCCGTTTGAGAT
>NZ_JBFTNR010000608.1:0-2564 GCF_056665995.1 Stenotrophomonas sp. 05L44_2 | reverse complement strand
GGCCTGACCTGGGAAGTGGACGAGTTCCTCGGCGACAACGCTGGTCTGGTGGTCGCCGAGGTCGAGCTCGACAGCGCCAACCAGGCCATCGAGCTGCCGGATTGGATCGGCGCCGAAGTGACCGACGACGCCCGCTACTACAACGTCGCTCTGGCCAGCCGCCCCTATTCACAGTGGTGAAACCCTCCGTCCCCTTTTTTCGAGGGTGTCGGCCCCCATGTCGGGGGGATGAGAATCGACATCTACTCCGACGTGGTCTGCCCCTGGTGCTGGATCGGCAAGCATCGCTTCCAGCAGGGTGTGCAGTTCCTAGGCGCCGATGCGCCCGAACTCGAGATCCACTGGCAGCCGTTCCAGCTTGACCCCGATGCGGACGCCACCCCGGTGCCACTGCGCGAGGCCTATGTGCGCAAGTTCGGCGGTGCCGAGCGCACCGAGCAGATTCTGGGCCAGACCCAGACCGCTGCGCGGGCCGAGGGCCTGCCGATGGACTTCAGCCAGGGCCAGGTGCGGGTAACCACGCTGCCGGCGCATCGCCTGTTGTGGCTGGCTGGCCAGCACGGCGTGCAGGAGGCSGTCGGYGAGGCGCTGTTCCGCGCCCATTTCGAGCATGGACAGAATCTGGCCGACCCGGCAGTGCTGGTCGCGGCCGGCGCCGCCGGTGGCCTTGCCGCAGACGAGATCCAGCAAATGCTGGCCGGCGATCGTGGCCTGGCCGAAGTGGAAGCGAGCCTGGCGCAGGCCCATGCACTGGGTATCTCCTCGGTGCCCACCTTCGTCATCGATGGCCGCTGGGCGGTTTCCGGAGCCCAGCCCCCGGAGGCCTTCGCCAACGCGCTGCGCCAGATCGCCGCCGAGCAGGCGGCGGGGCAGGGCGCGGAGGGTGCCCCGGACGGCGGCGACGACGCCTGCGGCGCGGACGGCTGCAAGGTCTGACCGACCCGCAGAAGGGGACGGAGGGGATTGAGTCGCATCCGGCACCAGTGGGTCGATTGCGCCTTGATCCCCTCCGTCCCCCTTTTTGACCACTGCGCCTGTTGGCCGGTTCTGCGACAATGCGGCACTGCGCCATGCGGGCGCCCGTTGTGGAGATCGACCATGCTGCTGATCGGCGTTGCCGGTACTGAACTGACCGCCCAGGAACGTGAGTGGCTGCAGCACGATGCTGTGGCCGGGGTGGTGCTGTTCAAGCGCAACTTCGCTTCGCGGCAGCAGGTGACCGAACTGTCCGCGGCGATCCGCGCTGCCGCACCGCGCCCGCAGTTGATCTGCGTGGACCAGGAAGGCGGTCGCGTGCAGCGCTTCCGTGAGGGCTTCAGCGAACTGCCGCCGCTGCAGGACATCGGTGTCCAGTACGCCAGGGATCCCGACGCTGCGCTGGCATTGGCCGAGCAGCACGCCTGGCTGATGGCCAGTGAGGTCCGTGCCAGCGGCGTGGACCTGAGCTTCGCCCCGGTGGTCGACCTCGGCCGTGGCAATCGCGCCATCGGCAATCGTGCCTTCAGTGAAGACCCGCAGGTGGTGGCCGCGTTCACCGCTGCCTATGTGCGCGGCATGCATGCGGTCGGCATGGCCGCCACCCTCAAGCATTTCCCCGGCCATGGCACCGTGCTGGAAGACACCCACGTGGATACCGCGATCGATCCGCGTGCGCTGGATGAACTGCGCGCACAGGATCTGGTCCCGTTCACGGCCGGTATCGCCGCCGGCGCCGATGCGGTGATGATGGCGCATGTGATCTACCCGCAGGTCGCACCGGAACCCGCTGGTTACTCGCCGCGCTGGATCCAGCAGATCCTGCGTGGCGAGCTCGGCTTCCGCGGCGTGGTGTTCTCCGATGACATCGGCATGGCCGCCTCGCACAGCGCCGGTGGCGTGCCGGCACGCGTGCACGCACACCTGGATGCCGGCTGCGATGTGGTGCTCGTCTGCCACCCGGAGCTGGTCGATGAAGCCCTGCACGCCGTGCAGGGACGCTCCCTCAATACCGCTGCGCTGCTGGGCCTGCTCGGCCGCGGCGCGCTTGGCTGGGATGGCCTGCTGGCCGATGCCCGCCATGGCGACACCCAATCCCGTCTGCTGCAAACCCTTGGAAGAACCGTCTGATGCCGAACCTCACCATTTCCCAGGCCCTGGCCCARGCCGACCTGCTGGTCGACCGCCCCACCATCGACAAGGCCATTGCCGGCATCGCCGACGCCATTGCGCGCGACTACCAGGGCGAGGTGCCGCTGTTCCTGTCGATCATGCACGGTGCGCTGCCGTTCGCCGGCCAGCTGGCACTGGAGCTGGGCGCGCGTGGCCAGGACGTGCAGTTCGATTACCTGCACGCCACCCGTTACCGCGGTGAGACCACCGGCGGCGACCTGGTGTGGAAGCACAAGCCGGCCACGGCGCTGTTCGGCCGCCGCGTGCTGCTGGTCGATGACATCCTCGACGAGGGTTACACCCTGCAGGGCGTGCGTACCTGGTGCCTGGAGCAGGGCGCGACCGACGTGCGCATTGCCGCGATGACCGTGAAGAAGCACGATCGCGCGCTGCCGGACGTCACCGCCGACTATGCC
>NZ_JBFTNR010000607.1:0-2945 GCF_056665995.1 Stenotrophomonas sp. 05L44_2 | reverse complement strand
CTTCGCCGCCGCTTGCGCGGATCTGCGCAGCCAGTTCATGAAGCGGCTGTGGGCGCCGCGCATTGAGGACCAGTCGCGCGCCCTCAGCAGCGAAACGCAGCGCGCTGGCGCGGCCAATGCCGGCGCTGGCGCCGGTGATGAGGATGATCTTGTCGTGCAGCCGCATGGATGTGCTCCGGGTTGGGATATGCCTGCAACCATGCGCCTGCACGGCCACGCGGACACTCCGTTTCCAGACCCGGCCGGCGGGTGCAGGAAACGGAGTTTCCACTGCCCTGGTGCATGCCAGAATCACGACATGGACAGCACCGCCGATATCGATCTGGATGCCCGTATTGAACGGGTCTGCCGTCATCTGCAGACCAGCGTTGACGAACCGTCGCTGCAGGAACTGGCCGACATCGCCGGCTGCAGCCCGTCCCGCCTGCATCGCCTGTTCAAGCAAGCCACCGGCGTGACCCCGAAGCAGTACGCCACTGCCCTGCGCGCCGACCGCCTGCGCGAAGGGCTGCAACGCCAGGACCGGATCACCGATGCCTTCCACGAGGCGGGATTCGGTTCCAGCGGACGCTTCTACGAAAATGCCCCCCGCCTGTTGGGGATGACACCCAAGCGCTGGCGCGCGGGTGGCGGCGGCGAGGTCATCCGATTCGCGATTGCACAGAGCACGCTGGGCAGCGTACTGGTGGCAAGCAGMAGCACCGGCGTGGTCGCGATCCTGCTGGGCGATGATCCAGAAGCGTTGCTGCACTCCCTGCAGCAGCGCTTTCGGCAAGCTGAACTGGTGGGTGCTGACCGGGGTTACGAACATCTCATCGCCCAGGTCATCGGCCTGGTCGAAGAGCCCGCACGCGGCACCGCGCTGCCGCTGGATATCCGTGGCACCGCCTTCCAGCAGCGGGTATGGCAGGCACTGCAGCGCATTCCGCACGGGCAGACCGCGTCCTACGCCGACATCGCAGCGCGCATCGGCGCGCCGCGTGCCAGTCGCGCGGTAGCCCGCGCCTGTGCCAGCAATCCTCTCGCAGTGGCGGTGCCCTGCCACCGCGTGGTGCGGCGCGACGGAGATCTGTCCGGCTATGCCTGGGGCGTGGAACGCAAGCGCGAACTGCTGCGGCGGGAAAAGATGACCCGTCGCTGACGCGGTCGCTCAATCCAGCTTCACCACCAGCTTGCCGAAGTTGCGCCCCTGCAGCAGGCCGAAGAAGGCTTCGGGTGCATTTTCCAGGCCCTGCACGACGTCTTCGCGGTACTTGATGCGCCCATCGCGCAGCCACTGCGGCATGTCGCGCTCGAATTCCGGCCACAGATGCTTGAAGTCATGCACGATGAAGCCACGCACGGTCAGGCGCTGGCGCAGGATCTGGCTGAACAGCGCTGGCAGCCGATCCGGTCCGGGCTGCGCGACGCCGCGGGCGTTGTAGGTGGCGATGGTGCCGCACACCGGAATGCGCGCGAAATCATTGAGCAGCGGCAGCACGGCATCGAGCACATGGCCACCCACGTTCTCGAAGTACACGTCGATGCCATCCGGCACGGCAGCGCGCAGCTGTTCGGCAAAACCAGAGGCGCGATGGTCCAGCGCCACGTCCACGCCCAGTGTTTCCAGATACGCACGCTTGGCCTCACCGCCGGCGATGGCAACTACGCGCGCGCCCTGCAGCTTTGCCAACTGGGCCACGGTGGCGCCGACCGGTCCACTGGCAGCGGCCACCACCAGGGTCTCGCCGGGTTGCAGCTTGCCGATTTCGATCAGGCTGGAGTACGCGGTGAACCCCGGCATGCCGTACACGCCCAACGCTGTGCTCAGCGGCAGCCCGGCCGGATCCAGGTGCCGGCTGATCGCATCACCCGCCACCACGGCATGCGTCTGCCAGCCACCGGGGGCCAGCACCAGCTCGCCCACCGCCAGGCCAGGCGCCTGCGACTGCAGCACCTCGGCCACGGTCTGGCCCTCCATCACCGCATCCACTGCCACCGGCGGTGCGTACGACGGGCCATCGTCCATGCGTCCGCGCATGTACGGGTCCAGCGACAGGTAGCGGTTGCGCAGCAGCACCTGGCCCGGGGCCAATGCCGGCAGCGGCACCTGTTCGAGGCGGAAATTGGCGGCGACCGGCGCACCTTGCGGGCGCGAGGCAAGCACAATGCGGGTAGTTGAATCGGACATGTCCAATGGCTCTGCTGCGGGCAGCGTCGGGRGAGGAACCGCGACAGTACGCCGCGCCCTGCCCTCGTGGGTGCCATGAAAACAGCGTTCCATCGGTGCCTTCCCCGCTCCCATGGCCGAGTAGCTCAGTTGGTAGAGCAGGGGATTGAAAATCCCCGTGTCGGCGGTTCGATTCCGTCCTCGGCCACCACTTTCGAAGACCTGCAGAAATGCGGGTCTTTTTTTTCTACATGGCCGAGTAGCTCAGTTGGTAGAGCAGGGGATTGAAAATCCCCGTGTCGGCGGTTCGATTCCGTCCTCGGCCACCATGTTCAAAGACCTGCAGAAATGCAGGTCTTTTTTTTGTCCGTGACGTTCCGTCCACGCACGACATGGATCGCGCCGCATCGATCCTGCGCGGATGCGGCACGTGGGTTGACGAAACATTCACACCTCCGCGTGCTGTGCAACCTACGCTCCAGACTCCTGCCCGGAGCCGMCCMATGCRCYTGCRCCCTGCCCTGCTCGCCTGCCTGCTGCTTTTCGCCGCACCGGCACTCGCTGCCGAGCCCGTGCGCGCGGTCAGCGAACTGGACATCGATCGCTATGCCGGCCAGTGGCACGAGATCGCACATCTGCCGGTGTCGTTCCAGAAGCAGTGCGTGGGCGAGATCACTGCCAACTACGGGCTGCGCCGCGATGGCCGGATCAGCGTCACCAACGCCTGCCGCAAGGCCGATGGCGAGCGGATTGTCGCCGAGGGTGTGGCGCGGCCCGTTGCGGGGCAGCCCGGCCA
>NZ_JBFTNR010000606.1:0-2581 GCF_056665995.1 Stenotrophomonas sp. 05L44_2 | reverse complement strand
ATCAGAGCCCTTCCCAGCGACTTCGCTGCCGGCGACATCGTGGCCTGGAAGCTCAACGGCAACGGCCTGCTGCACGTAGGCATCGTTTCCGACCGGCGCTTGGCCTACGGCACGCCGCTGGTACTGCACAACATCGCGCGCGGTACGCGGGAAGAGAACCTGCTGTTCCAGCACACCATCATCGGCCACTACCGGATGCCGTAGAACGATCCTGTAGAGCCGAGCACGGCCGGGCTCTACAGGACGCCGCGCTCAGCGGCGGACGTAATGCACGAAGCGGAACGCGTAGGCGTGACGCTCATCGGCCGCGTGCGGCTCACTGGCCACCTCCTGCCAGAAGCGCTCATCCACCTCCGGGAAATGGGTATCGGCCGGTACTTCGGCATCCACCCAGGTCAGGTACAGATCACTGGCCTGGTCCAGCAGCTGGCGGAAGATCTCGCCGCCACCAATGATGCACAGCTCGCTGGCGCCCTCGCCCTCTGCAATCGCTTTCGCCTCGTCCAGCGAGGCCACCGCGCGCATGCCCTCGAACGGCACCTGGCCGCTGCGGGTCAGCACCAGGTTCGTTCGGCCGGGCAGCACGCGGCCAATCGATTCGGCGGTCCTGCGCCCCATCAGGATCGGCTTGCCCAGGGTCAACGCCTTGAAGTGCCTGAAGTCGTCCGGCAGGTGCCAGGGCATGGCGTTGCCCTGGCCGATGCCACGATTGCGATCCAGTGCAACGATCATCGAAAGTTTCATGGTGCGGCCTCCTCAGCCGGCGTCGATCTGCAGGCGTGTACAGGCCTCGTTGGCGGCACTGGCCGCGCGCAGCGCCGCAGCCAGCGCCGGGTTCGACGTGGAATTCTCGTCCAGGCCTTCGAGGATCCTGTCCATCTGCGCGTCCTCGATCTCCTTCAGGCCCGGTCCCGACAGGATGTCCCTGGACAGCGTGGCAACGTCGGTGCTGCCGCTGCGCGCCAGGAATCCCTGCAGATCCTTGCTGGAATAGACCACCGCCAGGCGCTGCTCAAGCTCATGCTGATAGGCGGGTTCTTCGATGCCAGCCTTCAGGTGTTCGGCCATCGCCGCGTACATGCCGGTCACCGCTTCGCGCATCTGTGCCTGGCAGCCGGCCGGCATGTCGCTGGGCAGTGGCGCGCTGCCATCGAGCGTCCGGACGAAGCGCTGCAATTCCCCGCGCATGTGCTTGTGCACGATCTGCTCGTTGACCTGCCGGGCCAATGCGAGGGTGTCTGCAGGCGCCGCCTGCACCAGGCTCAGCGGCGCCAGGCCAGCCAACGCCAGCAGCGCCGCAACGCGTGGGCGCGCGCTCATACCGCCACCGGCGCCTTGATCGCCGGATGCGGATCGTAGCCATCAATGCGGATGTCATCGAACTGGAAGCCGAACAGATCGGTCACCTCCGGGTTCAACCACAGCGTCGGCAGCGCGCGCGGTTCACGCGACAGCTGCTCGCGGGCCTGCTCGAAGTGGTTCGAATACAGGTGCGCGTCGCCCAGCGTGTGCACGAAATCGCCGACGCCCAGGCCGGTGGCCTGGGCCACCATGTGGGTCAGCAGTGCGTAGCTGGCGATGTTGAACGGTACGCCGAGGAAGATGTCGCCACTGCGCTGGTASAGCTGGCAGCTGAGCTTGCCGTCGACCACGTAGAACTGGAACAGGTTGTGGCACGGCATCAACGCCATCTGCGAGAGCTCGCCCACGTTCCAGGCACTGACCACCAGCCGCCGCGAATCCGGATTACGCTTGATCTCGTCCACCAGCCACTGCATCTGGTCGATCTGGCCGCCGTCGGCCGTGGCCCAGCTGCGCCACTGCTTGCCGTACACCGGGCCGAGGTCGCCGTTCTCGTCGGCCCACTCGTCCCAGATGCGCACCTGGTTGTCCTTGAGGTAACCGATGTTGGTATCGCCCTTCAGGAACCACAGCAGCTCGTGGATGATCGAGCGCAGGTGCAGCTTCTTGGTGGTGACCAGCGGGAAGCCGTCGTTGAGGTTGAAGCGCATCTGCCAGCCGAACACGCTGCGGGTGCCGGTACCGGTGCGGTCGCTCTTCTCCGCGCCGTGTTCGAGCACGTGCGAGAGCAGGTCCAGGTAGGCCTTCATGCCCTGCCCTCCGCCGTCACCAGCGGCTGCGGCTGCAGCACCGGCGCGCGGCGCGACATCACCAGCAGCACCAGGCCGAAGGCGATCAGCGGCACGCACAGGATCTGGCCCTTGGTCAGCCAGCCGAAGGCCACGTAGACGCCGTTGTCGGGCATGCGCACGAACTCGACGGCGAAGCGGAAGATGCCATACAGCAGCGCGAACAGGCCGCCAATGAGATAGCGATGGCGCGGCTTGGCCGACACCGTCCACAACACCGCGAACATCACCAGCCCTTCCAGCAGCGCTTCATACAGCTGCGACGGATGGCGCGCGAACTGGTTGAGCGCACCGCTGGCGAACTGCGACTGCAGGGTGGCGTGGTCGAGCTGGTTCAACGGTGCCGGCAGGCCGGAAGGGAACACCACGCCCCAGCTGCCGTCGGTGTACTTGCCCCACAGCTCGGCGCCGATGAAGTTGCCGATGCGGCC
>NZ_JBFTNR010000605.1:0-2587 GCF_056665995.1 Stenotrophomonas sp. 05L44_2 | reverse complement strand
CCGGCAACCCGATACTGCTTTACCAGCAACGGCGGGGAAACCCGCCGTTGCTGTATCCGCTTTTCGCTGCCGATAGAATCGGGATGCACCCGTAAAGGACTCCGCCATGAAACGACTGATCCTGCTCACCGCCTGCACCCTGGCCCTGGCCGCCTGCAGTAACCCCGAGGAAGAGCGCAAGGCGCAGGAAGCCGCCGCGGCCGCCGTGCAGGCGCAGAAGGAGGCCAAGGCCGAAGACGTGGCCAAGCAGTACGACATGGCCGTGGCCGCGCAGGACTGGGAGCGTGCGCGCCTGCATGGCGCCTCGCTGCTGGACCAGTACAAGGACACCGCCGCCGCCGAGCGCATCGCCGCCGGCTTCGACGAGGTCAAGGCCAAGGGCGATGCCGCGCGCGACCTGCGCCGCATGCAGGCGCTGTGGCAGTACAACCAGATTCCGGTTGGCAGCAAGGGCAACCAGGTGTCGGCGCAGATCTTCAGCAAGGAGCGGGTGGATGTGGATGGCAGCGGCGCCAAGCCGGTGCAGCTGGTGTTCCGCGACCACCCCGAATGGAAGCGTCATGCCTACCTGGTGCTGCAGGCCGGCGATTTCCGTTGCCCGCAGTGCACGGTGAAGGTCACGGTGGACGGCGGCAAGCCGGTCTCCATGGCGGCCTGGCGGCCGAAGACCGACGAGGCGATCGCCATGTTCATCACCGACCAGAAGGCGTTGTGGAAGCTGGCAGCCAAGGGCAAGTCGATCAGCATCGAGTTCCCGGTCAAGGCCGGTGGCACGCGCACGGCCGTGTTCGAGACCGGTGGCGTGGATGCCAGCCGCATGCCGGCGTGGTGGCGTTGACCGTGCAGGCACCGGCGGCTGCGTCGTCGCTGTCGGCGATCCGCCACTGGGTGTTCGACATGGATGGCACGCTGACCGTGGCGGTGCATGATTTCGCGCGGATCAAGCGCGAACTGGCGATTCCGCAGGAGGATGACATACTCACCCACTTGGCCGGGTTGCCGGCCGCAGAGGCCAGCGCCAAGCACGCCTGGCTGCTGGCGCACGAGCGTGCGCTGGCCGCTGCTTCCCAGCCGGCAACGGGAGCGGTGGCGCTGGTACGCGCGCTGCAGGGCGCCGGCTGCCGGCTGGGCATTCTGACCCGCAACGTGCGCAGCCTGGCCCAGGTCACCCTGCAGGCGATCGGGCTGGGCGACGTCTTTGCCGAAGACGACATCATCGGCCGCGACGAGGCCGAGCCGAAACCCTCACCGGCCGGCCTGCAGTACTTCCAGCAGCGCTGGCAGGTTGAGCCCGCGCAGGTGGTGATGGTGGGCGATTACCGCTTCGATCTGGAATGCGGCCGGGCGGCGGGCAGCCGTACGCTTCTGGTCAATGCTCCGGAGAACCCGTGGCCGGGCATGGCCTGTTGGCACCTGGCCGATTGCGGGGCGGTGCTGGAGCGCTGGGGAGGCTAGCGCGGTGCTCTGCGCGCGCGCTGGCGGGTAGCCAGGGGCCGCACCTGCAGTCAACTGCCGACTGTCATCACAGTGTATTGTGCGCGGTCGGTTGAAGCTGAGGTGGATGCTGAAGGTGCCGGCGGGAAGTTTCGCTGCGCTGGTGGTTGTGTCGGGTAACACGTTGTCCGGTGTGGCCCGCTGCCAGGGATGGGGCATGGGTGTCCTTTGCTCCATTTCTGGATTCCTTTCATGCTCCGAGCTGTGTGGGTGTCGCTGTACCGGCGTCTGTGTCCGATTGCCGCCTTCTTCCTGTTTGGCCTGGTCGCCCTGTCGTTGTCCCGGCTGGGGCTGTCGCTGTGGCATGCCGCGCGGGTGAGTGCTGCCGACGGCTGGTCCACGGTGTTGCTGCAGGGGCTGCGGGTGGATGTGTCGACCCTGTGCCTGCTGTACGGCATCCCTGCGGTGCTGGCGCTGCTGTTGCCGCTGGAGGGACGCGTGGGCCGCGCGTGGCGCCATCTGTTGCGGTGGTGGCTGATCCTGGCGAGCGTGCTGCTGGTGTTCATGGAACTGGCCACGCCGAGCTTCATGGCCGAGTACGGCCTGCGCCCCAATCGGCTGTTCCTGGAGTATCTGATCTATCCCGAAGAAGTCGGGATGACGCTGCTGCGCGGCCATCTGCTGGCCGTGGTGATCGAAGTTGCCGCTGTGATCGTGCTGTTCTGGGCATTGCTTCGCGGGTCGCGGCGCTGGGTCGGCAACAGCCCGGCGCTCGCAGTCGAAGCCGGATGGCTATGGCGGCTGCCATTGGCGTTGCTGGTGCTGCTGCTGGCGGCGCTGGGCGTGCGTTCCAGCCTGGGTCATCGGCCCTTGAATCCGGCGCTGGTGGCATTCTCCACCGACCCCACCATCAACGCCTTGCCGCTGAATTCGCTGTACACCGTCGGCTATGCCGCGCGGCAACTGGCGACCCGCAGCGAAACCTCTCGCGTCTACGGTGACCTGCCGCTTGCCGAGGTGGTCAGCGAACTGCGCGCCAGCAGCGGCCTGCCGGCATCGGCGTACGTCTCCGACGCGTTGCCGAGCCTGGCGCTGCGTCCGCCGCAGTACCAGGGCAAGCCGCGCAATCTGGTGATCGTGCTGGAAGAAAGCC
>NZ_JBFTNR010000604.1:0-2596 GCF_056665995.1 Stenotrophomonas sp. 05L44_2 | reverse complement strand
GCTCTACAGGACCTGCATCGCTACGCGCCGCCCGGCATGGCCGTGCGTACCGCCATGCTGAATTCATCCAGCAGGAAGGGCTTGGCGATCATCGCCATGCCTTCGTCGAGGAAGGCCGCGCGCTCCTGTGCCTTTTCCGCATAGCCGGTCATGAACAGGATCGGCAGCGCCGGCCGCGTTTGCCGCGCGATCTCCGCCAGCTGTCGCCCGTTGAGCCCCGGCAGCCCGACATCGGTGACCAGCAGATCGATGCTCTGCGCCGAAGTGAGGATGGGAATCGCCGCATCGGCATCACCCACCACCTGGGCGTGGTAGCCCAGGTCTTCCAGCACCACCGTCACCAGCATCCGTACCTGCTCGTCATCCTCCACCACCAGGATGGACTGGCCGGCGCCGCGCCGGATCGGCTGCGAAGGTGCAGGCGCGTCTTCCACAACGGCCTCCGACAACGGAATGAACAGCAGCACCGTCGTCCCTTCGCCGACATTGGACTGGATCGCGATGTGTCCACCGGACTGCTGCATGAAGCCGTACACCATCGACATGCCCAGCCCCGTTCCCTTGCCGATGGGCTTGGTGGTGAAGAAGGGCTCGAAGGCGCGCTCGACCACTTCCGGCGCCATGCCGGCACCGGTGTCGGCCACCTCCACCAGTGCGTAGTCACCGGCAGGCACGGCCGTGTACTGGCCTTCCCTTACGCTTACCGACGAGGCACGCAGAGTCAGATCGCCGCCGTCCGGCATCGCATCACGCGCGTTGATAGCCAGGTTCAGCAGCGCGCTCTCGAACTGGTTGGCATCCAGCGTGGCGTGCAGGGGCAGCGGCGAGGGTTCGGCGTGGATGCGCACCGCCTCGCCCAGGGTGCTGTGCAGCAGGTGCTGCACCGAAACCAACAGCGTGTTGAGCTCCACCGGACGCGCATCCAGCGACTGCCGCCGGGAGAACGCCAGCAGGCGCTGGGTCAGTGCCGCGGCACGCTGGGCCGAGGCGGTGGCGGTGTCGAGAAAACGTTCGAGGTCGTCGACCCGGCCCATGTCCAGGCGCAGCCGGACGATGTCCAACGCGGACAGGATGCCGGTCAGCATGTTGTTGAAATCGTGGGCGATGCCGCCGGTCAACTGGCCGATCGCCTCCATCTTCTGTGACTGCCGCAATGCAGCGTCGCTGGCCTCGCGCGCCGCCATCTGCGCTTCCAGTTCACGGGTGCGCTCGGCCACCATCGCCTCCAGCGCGTGCGCGTGCTGTTGGCTGCTGGCAAGGGCCAGCTTGGCCGCGGTGATATCGGTGACGAATACGTGGAAGCCGTCGATGCGCCCCTCGCCATTGCGGCGCGGCGAGTAACGCACTTCGCAGTCCCGGCGCCCATACACGCGATGTGGCCAGACGATCTCGAACATGGCCTCGCGACCGGCCAACGCGGCTTCCATCGCCGGGCGACGCTGCTGCCATACGGTCTCGCCGATGACCTCGCGCACATGCGTGCCGATCACTTCGCCGGTAGCCAGTTCGAACCAGTTTTCATAGGCCTTGTTGGCGAAGCGGAAGCACAGCGAGCGGTCCACGAATGCGATCAGCACCGGCATTGCATCGGCGATCAATCGCAGCTCGGACTCGCTGCGCGCCAGCGCCGCACGGCCATCGGCCAAGGCGGTGACCTGGTCGCGCACCACGAACTGCTTGCCGCGCGCGCGCAGCGCGCCCTGCACAGCGCTGAGCAACGACATGCTGCCCAATGGCCGGTCCATCTCCACTACGTTGATCGAGCCGGGCAACAACGGTTCACGGGTGGAACGCCGGTAGGAACGCGCCGAGCGCAGCAGGATGAACGGAATGTCCGACCAGGCCGGCTGCTGCTGCAGCGCCTGCAGCAGTACCTCGCTGCCGCGTGCCACCGCTTCCTGGGTCACCACCACCAGCCCGGTGCAGTCATCGAGTTGCTCAGCCAGCACTTCCAGGCTTGGCGCGATGCCTGTCCTCAACCCTGCGCCGGCCAGCACCGCCGCGATGCTGTCGGCATCACGGCCGAAGGGGGCGACGATACGGACAACGGTGCCGCCCTCATCGCTATCGGACATCGGACTGGCCCAGCAGCGCTGCGCTGTCGCCGACGAACTCCGGCGTGCCGGTGAGGATGCCCTGGAAATCGGCCAATGCGGCACTGACCGTGATGCCGCGCCCGTCGATCTTCAGTTCGCGGATGGTGTCTTCATGCGCACCGCCGCGGTTCTTGATCACCGAGATCGCCTTGCGGATGCGTCCCTGGGCTTCGAAGAATCGGAACAGCACCACCGCATCAGCGATGTAGGACACATTGAGGCTGCCGGTGGACATGGTGCCGACCAGCCCATGCTGCGGGTTGATCATGAAGGTCGCCACACCCTTCTGGTTGAGGTAGGACAGCATCTCGTGCAGCTGCAGCATCAGCTGTTTTTCCTGCGGCATGGCGGTCACGTAGCCGTTGAGGCTGTCGATCACCAGCACACGGCAGTTGCGCTCCTCCACGGACTTGCGCAGGTTCCAGGAGAACTCCCCGGGCGACACTTCGGCCGGGTCGATCTGCAGGATCTCCAGCAGGCCGGAGCGCAGATGCTTGTCC
>NZ_JBFTNR010000603.1:0-2598 GCF_056665995.1 Stenotrophomonas sp. 05L44_2 | reverse complement strand
GGACGACGAAGCGGTGCGCCACTTCCGCGACCGCTTCAACATTCCGGTGACCGACGCGCAGCTGGCCGACGGCCAGGTGCCGTTCTACCACCCGGGCCCGGATTCGCCGGAAGTGCAGTACCTGCAGGAACGCCGTGCCGCGCTGGGTGGTTACCTGCCGCAGCGCCGCCGCAAGGCCGAAAAGAGCTTCAATGCACCGAAGCTGGAAAGCTACGAGCGCCTGCTCAAGAGCAGCGGCGAGCGCAGCTACTCCACCACCATGGCCTTCGTGCAGAGCCTGAACATCACCCTGCGCGACAAGGAACTGGGYCCGCRCRTSGTGCCGATYGTGGCCGACGAAKCSCGTACCTTCGGYATGGAAGGCCTGTTCCGCCAGATCGGYATCTACGCGCCGKWMGGCCAGAAGTACAAGCCGGTCGACGCCGACCAGCTGATGTTCTACCGCGAAGACCAGAGCGGCCAGGTGCTGCAGCAGGGCATCAGCGAGCCGGGTGCGATCAGCTCGTGGATGGCCGCCGGTACCAGCTACTCGGTCAGCAACGTGCCGATGCTGCCGTTCTACATCTACTACTCGATGTTCGGTTTCCAGCGCGTGGGCGACATCGCCTGGCAGGCAGCGGACATGCGTACCCGCGGCTTCCTGCTGGGTGGTACCGCCGGCCGCACCACGCTGAACGGTGAAGGCCTGCAGCACGAAGATGGCTTCAGCCATCTGGTGGCCGGTGGCATTCCGAACGTGCGCAGCTACGACCCGACCTTCGGCTTCGAAGTGACGGTGATCCTGCAGCACGGCACCAAGGCGATGATGGAAGATCAGATTGACGAGTACTACTACGTCACCCTGATGAACGAGAACTACACCCACCCGGAAATGCCGGAAGGCGCGGCCGAAGGCATCGTCAAGGGCATGTACCTGCTGACCGACGCCGGCAAGCCGAAGAAGGGCGAGCTGCGCGTGCAGCTGCTGGGTTCGGGCACCATCCTGCGCGAAGCCATTGCCGCGGCCGAGCTGCTGGACAAGGACTTCGGCGTGACCGCCGACATCTGGAGCTGCCCGAGCTTCAACGAACTGCGTCGCGATGGTTTCGACGTGGAACGTGCCAACCGCCTGCATCCGGAAGGTGAGCAGCGCAAGGCCTACGTGACCGAGCTGCTGGAAGGCCGCCAGGGCCCGGCGATTGCCGCCACCGACTACGTGCGTGCGTATGCGGACCAGATTCGCGCGTTCGTGCCGATGAGCTACACGGTGCTGGGTACCGATGGTTTCGGCCGTTCGGATACGCGTGCGAACCTGCGCCGGTTCTTTGAAGTGGACCGGTACTACATCGCGCATGCCGCGATTGCGGCGCTGGCGAAGGACGGGAAGATGACCGCGAAGGATGTGGCCAGGGCGATCAAGCAGTACAAGATTGATCCGGAGAAGGCTAACCCTGTTGGGGTTTGAATTCCAAATTTACTCTAGCAAGATCTAGAAGAGGGGGCCGTTGGCCCCCTCTTCTATTGAATCAAAAATGACTCTTGGGAACTCGCCATCTGCGATAGCTGTAAGCATGCCGGCGCGCTTCGAGATCGACTTGGCCAAGCTGCCCAATAGCTAAATAAGGCGAATAAATTTGACGATCACAAGTGCCAACTGGGCACCTTCCACTCGCAAAGAGAGATCTTACAATTTACGCGGAGAGCTTGCTCCTCGCCAAGTAGGCGATCAAATTGTCGCCGACTGACATTACGCTTTCGTCGAAGTCGTGCGCTCTAAGGTGCTCATGGAAGAGGATGTTTCTCACGCGGTATATCTTCTCTGCGAAACTCTTGCCACTTCGATCATCAGCCATGTCATCAAGCAGTCTGTCTAGTGCGGATTCTGTACTGCCACATGGCGGAGAGAGGATCTCTCTAATTCTAGGTAATTCCTGATAGGACTTTTTGAAATCGTCAACGATGTCGCGCAGGGTTGTGATGTTCACGGGCGCGGCCGAATTCAATTTGGCGCGTATTGCCTCGGATCGCACCTTAAAATCGAGTCCAATCAGCATTTCAATAATCTGGTAAGCGTAAAAGAATCTCAGCAGGGCGAATGAAGCGTAGGGGTATAGGTTGAAAAATACCGAGCTTGCATACTGGGAATCAATAATGGGGTCCCTGACGGTAATTGTCTCGGGCGGAACGATGTCTATTCGGCAGTAGTCGCGAGACCCTCTGTGGCTATATATTCCATTCAGAAACAAGGAGGGATGAAATCTCGAGTGGTTCTCCTTGCCAATGACATCGTTCCATAATACAAGATAGGCATCTCCCTCAAGGAAAGGTATCTCGCCGGGCCTCTCAGCTTCAGCAGAACTGGAGGACATAGAGAAGTCTCCCTTAAATGACCGAGCGCACACCTCTAGAGCCGCAATGAGGCTATATGCCGCATAGTGCGGGTCGGAGTTGCGCGGATGTTGGGGTGACAACAGAGCCTGTCCCGGAATAACAAACCCGGCTGTCCTTCCCTTGTACCTAATCGTCGAAACGGATTGCTCTGGCAGTTCTGCCGACGAGGACACGGCGACGACTAGATACTCATTTGCGCAAGCCTTGGCAACTAAGGCTTGGTTGAGA
>NZ_JBFTNR010000602.1:0-2598 GCF_056665995.1 Stenotrophomonas sp. 05L44_2 | reverse complement strand
CCATGGAGTTCTTCGGCGTCACCCGCTCGGTGCGCGGTGCCCGTGGCGACGTACGGGGTGAGGCCAACACCACCCTGCCCAGCTTCGAGCAACTGGTGGAACTGGGCCGCACCGGCGACGTCAATGCCGACGACCAGCACATCGTGCACATCGTCGACTGGCTGCTGCAGTACGCCTACGAGCAGCGCGCCTCGGACATCCACCTGGAGCCCCGCCGCGAAATGGGCCGCATGCGCTTCCGCATCGACGGCGTGCTGCACAAGGTGTTCGAAGTGCCACCGGCGGTGATGACCGCCGTGGTCAGCCGTATCAAGGTGCTCGGACGCATGGACCTGGCCGAGCGCCGGCGCCCGCAGGATGGTCGCATCAAGACCCGCTCGCCCGGCGGCCGTGAAGTGGAAATGCGCCTGTCGACCATGCCGACCGCCTTCGGCGAGAAATGCGTGATGCGCATCTTCGACCCGGAAGCGGCCTTCAAGAGCATCGACCAGCTCGGCTTCAGCCCGCAGGAAGCGGCCGGCTGGACCGCCCTGGTCGAGCGCCCGCACGGCATCGTGCTGGTCACCGGCCCGACCGGTTCGGGCAAGACCACCACCCTGTATTCCACCCTGAAGCGGCTGGCCACGCCGGACGTCAACGTATGCACGGTGGAAGACCCGATCGARATGRTCGMGCCGGMRTTCAAYCAGATGCAGGTSCAGMMCAACATCGACCTGGATTTCGCCAGCGGTGTGCGCRCCCTGCTGCGGCAGGACCCGGACATCATCATGATCGGCGAGATCCGCGACCTGGAAACCGCGCAGATGGCCGTGCAGGCCTCGCTGACCGGCCACCTGGTGCTGKCCACCCTGCACACCAACGACGCGCCCTCGGCCATCACCCGCCTGCTCGACCTGGGCGTACCGCATTACCTGCTGTCGTCCACCGTCAACGGCATTCTCGCCCAGCGCCTGGTGCGCACCCTGTGCCCGCACTGCAAGCAGCCGCACACCCTCGGCCGGGCCGATTGGGCAGTGCTGGCTGATAGCGAAGCTGCATATCCAGATACCGCCACGCCCTGTCGGCCGGTCGGTTGCCTGGAGTGCCGGCGCACCGGATTCCTCGGCCGCATCGGCCTGTATGAGTTGCTGCCATTGGGCTCGCGCCTGCGCGGGCTGATCCGTGCGGACATGGATCTGGCCGGTTTCAACCGTGCCGCGCGTGCTGAAGGAGTGCGAACCCTGCGCCAGGCCGGGCTTGAAAAGGTGGCACAGGGGCTGACTACAATCGAGGAAGTCCTGTCGGTACTACCTCCCCCGGATGAATCCAGCGCCCTTCCTGATCCTTGAAACCGGCCGCCCCGTGCCGTCATTGCGCCGCTACGGGCGCTTTCCGCACTGGATCCGGGTCGCCGCCGGCCTGGAAGAACACGAGACCGTCGTGGTCGACGTCGAGCACGGCGCCGACCTGCCCGATCCACGCCAGTTCGCCGGCGTGCTGGTAACCGGCTCGGCCGCCTTCGTCACCGACCACGCCGAATGGAGCGAACGCAGTGCCGCCTGGCTGCGGCAGACCGCGCACGACGACGTGCCGGTGTTCGGCATCTGCTACGGCCACCAGCTGCTGGCCCACGCGCTGGGCGGCGAAGTGGCCTACAACCCCGCCGGGCGCGAATCGGGAACGATTGAGCTGGCACTGGACCCGCAGGCCGCGAAGGACCCGTTGTTCCAGGGCCTGCCGAGCCACTTCGCGGCCCACGCCACCCATCTGCAGACCGTGCTGCGCGTACCCGAAGGCGCCGCCGTGCTGGCGCGCTCGCCGCTGGATGGCTGCCATGCCTTCCGCTGGGGCCGCCAGGCCTGGGGCGTGCAGTTCCATCCGGAATTCGCCACCCACCACATGCGTGGCTACGTGCGCGCACGCGCCGACTGCATCGGCCGTCATGGCGGTTGCGCGCGCAGTATCGAGCGCGCGGTCAGCGCCGCGCCGCTGGCGCGCCAGCTGTTGCGGCGCTTTGTCCGCCAGGCCCGGCTGTCTTCAGCCCAGCCGGTGGCAAAACAGGGATAATCGGCGGCACGGGCACACCGCCCGGCCCCTCCTGTCCCTCCCCGGATGTCCATGAAAGAGATTCGCAAGCTGCCAGCCTCGGCGGGCGCCCAGTGGTTGCTGGATACGTTCTCGCTGTATCGGCGTGCGCCGCTGCAGCTGGCCCGGATCGGCCTGACCTGGCTGCTGGTGAACTGGGTGGTCACCCTGCTGGGAACGATGCTGCCCGGTACCGCCGGCCTGGCCCTGCAGATGATGACGCTGGTGATTTCACCGGTGATGTTCGGCGGCATGCTGTACGCCATGGGTGAGATCGACCAGGGCCGTCCCGGCCTGGCCACCCATCTGCTGCAGCCGATCCGCGACCGTCGTGTCAGCCACCTGCTGGTGCCGCTGGCGATCCAGGTGCTGGCCGTGCTGCTGCTGGGCGCGCTGCTGTACCTGATGATCGGCCGCGAGGGCTTCACCGCCTTCAGCGACACCATGACCAAGATGCAGGAACTCGGCCGCAGCGGGCAGCAGATCAGTCCGGAAACCGCCGCCGAACTGGTCGCCAACCTGCCCGCGCAGCGC
>NZ_JBFTNR010000601.1:0-3051 GCF_056665995.1 Stenotrophomonas sp. 05L44_2 | reverse complement strand
GACCGCGTGCAGGTGAAAGTCAGCACGGCCACCCGCAGCGAACGCCTGCTGTCGGACGTGCCGATCCGCACCGAGGTACTGCGCAAGGAGGACATCGCCCTGCGCGCGGCCACCGACTTCTCCCGCGCGGTCGAGCTGATCAACGGCCTGCGGGTGGAGAGCAACTGCCAGAACTGCAACACCAGCGAAGTGCAGCTGCTGGGCCTTCCCGGTGCCTACAACCAGCTGCTGTTCGATGGCATTCCACTGTTGTCCACGCTGGGCAGTGTGTATGGGCTGGAACAGATTCCCGCCGGCTTCGTCGACCGCATCGAAGTGGTCAAGGGCGGTGGTTCGTCGCTGTACGGGCCGGGCGCCGTAGCCGGTGTCATCAATCTGGTTCCGCCGCTGCCGGCACGCAGCGGCGGCCATGTGCAGGCGGGCGTGGATGTTCTGAAGGGCACGCCGCAGAAGAACGCCGACGTGCGCCTGGATCTGGTCGCCAGCGAAGCCGACGCGGGACTGTCGGTGATCGCCCAGCGCAACTGGAACAGCGGCATCGACTACAACGGCGACGGCTATACCGAGATCACCCGCAAGAACCTCAAGGTCGGTGGCCTGCAGGCCTGGTATGCGCCCACTCCGGGCACGCGCCTGCGGTTGGACCTGCAGGTGACCGATGAGAGCCGTCGCGGTGGCAACCGCCTGGACCAGCCCGAACACCTGGCCAACATCGCCGAATCGCTGGACACGAACTACCGCCGCGGCAGCCTGTCATGGGACCAGGAGGTAAGCGGCGACGTCGACTTCCGCCTGGCGTATGCCTTCGCCGACATCGACCGCGACAGCTTCTATGGCGGACTCGGCGACGTGGTCACCGATCCGTCCGCACCCGGCTACGATCCTTCGCAACTGGACCCGAACGTACCGGGCAGCGCCGCATCACGCTCATGGCGCCAGTACGGTCGCACCCACAACCCGCTGCACTACATCGACAGCCAGTTGAACTGGCGGCTGGGTGCACACACGCTGGCGTTCGGCGTTCAGTACAAGCATGAGGGCCTGCGTGACGACAATCGCGATGGTGCCGGCCAGCGCCTGGCCGTGCTCGAGGATGCAACCTTCCACAACCTCGGCGCGTTCGTGCAGGACGAATGGAGCGTACGCGAGGACGTCGACCTGGTGCTGGGCGCGCGCGTGGACAAGAGTTCGGAACTGGACAGCGCCGTGTTCTCACCGCGTATCGCCCTGGCCTGGCAGGCCACGCCACGGCTGAAATGGCGAGCGGGCATCGCCACCGGCTTCCGTGCGCCGGAAATCTTCGTCGAGGATGTCCACGTCGATACCCTCGGCGGCGAGCAGGTGCGCGTGCGCAACACCCGTGGCCTGAAGGAGGAGCGCGCGCTGACCACCCTGTTCGGGTTCGACTGGCGCTCCGACCCGGCCGACCCGGTATGGAGCTGGGATGCCACCGCGTCCTACGCACGCATCCGCGATACCTTCGCGCTGGGCGAGATCCAGCGCGGCGATGATGGCCAGCTGACGCAGCTGCGCTACAACGCCTCCGGCTCGAACGTGCTGGGCGTGGAAACCAACCTCGGCTGGCAGCCCTCCCCGCAGTGGCGGCTGACTGCCGGCGCATCGTGGTACCGCTCGCAGTTCCGCGAGCCGCAGCGCATCTTCGACGACACCGCCGACGGCGGCGTCACCGTCATCGACAGCCGCGACTATCTGAAAACCCCGCGCTGGACCGGCCTGGCCCAACTCAGCTGGATGCCGGCCGAGCCCTGGGAGACGTTCCTGGCGCTGCGCCACACCGGATCGATGCCGGTGCTCAACAACCGGCTGGGCGAGCTGCATCGCACCCGCGCCTTCCTGGTCACCGACCTGGGCGCGCGCTGGCATCGCCATCTGGGTGCGCAGGCACAGCAGGAAGTGTCGGTGGCGGCGGGGGTCAAGAACGTGTTCGACCAGCGGCAGAAGGATCTGGAAAGCGGCGCGCTGCGCGACAGCGATTACGTGTACGGTCCTCGCTTCGCCCGCTCGTGGTACGTCAACCTGCGCTATGCGTTCTAGCTGGCTGCCCGCGCTGTTGCTGGCACTGGCATGGCCGGCAGTGGCTGCCGACCTGCATGCGCAGGTCTCCGCCTCGCTGATGCGGCCCGAGCCACGTGCCCTGCGCCCGATGCAGTGGTCGCCACCGCCAACGCTGATCGCGCTGTACTTCGGCGCCGACTGGTGCGCGCCCTGCCACGCTTTCGTGCCGACCCTGCGCGGCGTGCGCGACGCGCTGCGCGAGGCCGGCGCCGATACCGAAGTGGTGTATGTCAGCCTGGATGAAAGCGAGGCGGCGTTGCGGCGCTACATGCACCTGCAGCAGATGCCGTGGCCGGTGCTGGACCCGCGTCGTGCGCAGCGCATGCCAGCGCTGCAGGCATTGGCGGGCCCGGCCCCGCCCAACCTGGTGCTGATCGATGCGCAGGGCACGGTGCTGGCCAATGGTTGGGCGTCCGCCGGGCATGGCCCGGCGCTACCGTTCGGCGGAACCGCCCTCGGCCTTGCGCACGAATGCGTCGAACAGCGCCAGTGTCTGTTCGCTGACGTGGTGCTCGATGCCCTCGGCATCACGTCGCGCGGTATCCGGGTCCACGCCCAGCGCCAGCAGGAAGCGCTCCACGGTCTGGTGGCGTTGGCGGCTGGCATGGGCCAGCGCCTCGCCCTCCGGGGTCAGGAACACGCCGCGGTACGGGCGCTGCACCACCCAGCCATCGCGGGCCAGCCGGCGCAGCATCTTCGCCACGGTCGGCTGGGCCACACCGAGGCGGGTGGCGATGTCGACCTGGCGGGCCTCGCCGCCGTCGGCCAGCAGGTCGGAGATCAGCTCGACATAATCCTCCACCAGCTCCATCCGGTGTGCTTCGCGCACTTGCCGGAAGCTCTCGACCTGGCGCTCGGCCTCGATCAAGGGGGTGCTTTTCAGCGATGTCGAATCGTCCGTCTTGCCCACGCGTGTGCCTGTCCTGCAGTTGTCATCCGGGTGCGAACCTGAATTCTGGACCAGTGACGCAGTAA
>NZ_JBFTNR010000600.1:0-2612 GCF_056665995.1 Stenotrophomonas sp. 05L44_2 | reverse complement strand
GAAAAATACCTGCCATTATCGCCGTACATTGTTGCGTTTGCGCTTGTGCGGTGCCTTCAGCATTGGCTAAGGTACAGCGGGCCGTTCGCACGGCTTTCACGATTCCAGGCCGCCGGCAATGTACTGGCGGCCCTCCCAATCCGATCATCAGGAAGTACTGCATGCTGAAAGCTCTGTTGAGGGTCAAGCCGGTCGAACCGGCCGGGCACGTCGATGCCGGCGAACCCATCGAAGGCAGCCTGGATGGCGAAGCCACGTTGAAACGGACCCTCACGGCGAAACACCTCATCATGCTTGGCATTGGTGCGGTGATCGGCGCAGGCATTTTCGTGCTTACCGGCCAGGCCGCGGCCAACCACGCCGGCCCGGCGGTCATGCTGTCGTTCGTGTTCGCCGGCATCGCCTGCGCGCTGGCCGGCCTGTGCTACGCCGAGTTCGCAGCGATGATGCCGGTCTCCGGCAGCGCCTACTCCTACTCCTACGCCACGCTCGGCGAGGGCATGGCCTGGTTCATCGGCTGGTGCCTGGTGCTGGAGTACCTGTTCGCCTCGGCCTCGGTCGCGGTGGGCTGGTCGGCGTACCTGATCAGCTTCATCACCACCACGCTGCACATGCCGTTCCCGGACGCGCTGAGCGCGGCGCCGATCGCCTGGAACGGGCACGAGTTCGCCGCCTCCGGCAAGCTGTTCAACCTGCCGGCGGTGCTGATCGTGGCGGCGGTGACCGGCCTGCTGTACGTGGGCGTGACCCAGTCCGCGTTCGTCAACGCGATCATCGTGGCCATCAAGGTCTTCGTGATCTGCCTGTTCGTGGGCATCGGCGCGGCCCACGTGGACCCGGCCAACTGGCACCCGTTCATCCCGGAAAACACCGGCGTGTCCGGCGAGTTCGGCTGGAGCGGCGTGTTCCGCGCGGCCACCATCGTGTTCTTCGCCTACATCGGCTTCGATGCGGTCTCCACCGCCGCCGGTGAAACCAAGGACCCGCAGCGCAACATGCCGATCGGCCTGCTCGGCTCGCTGGCGGTGTGCACCATCGTCTACATCATCGTCTGCGCGGTGCTGACCGGCATGCTGCCCTACCACCTGCTGGGCACCGACAAGCCGGTGGCCACCGCGCTGGAAGCCTACCCGAGCCTGTCCTGGCTGAAGACCGCAGTGGAAATCGGCGCGATCGCCGGCCTGTCCTCGGTGGTGCTGGTGATGATGATGGGCCAGACCCGCATCGCCTACACCATCTCGCGCGATGGCCTGCTGCCGAAAGTGTTCGGCAAGGTCCACAAGCGCTTCCGCACGCCGTACTGGGCCACGATCGTGGTCGGCGTCATCGCCGCGTCGCTGGCCGGCCTGGTGCCCCTGAACGTGCTGGGCGAACTGGTATCCATGGGCACCCTGCTGGCCTTCGCCACGGTCTGCATCGGCGTGCTGATCCTGCGCTACACCCGCCCGAAGCTGCACCGTCCGTTCCGCGTGCCGCTGGTGTGGGTGATCTGCCCGCTGGGCGCGCTGTCGTGCCTGTTCCTGTTCTGGCAGGCGTTCGTGGTGCATTGGCACCTGTTCGTAGGCTGGACCGTGCTGGGCCTGCTGATCTACTTCGGCTACGGCATGCGCCACAGCAAGCTGGCCAAGTCGCCCTGATCCTCCCGACGGGCCAGCCCCTGCGCCGGCTCGTCGATATCCGCAAGCATTTCCGCCCGCGCCCGGTCACCGGGCGCATCGCACAAGACCACCACACATGTTCAAGCAACTGTGGGCCACCAAGCATCCGCATGCCGCCCATAAAGACGCCAACGGCCTGAGCCTGCGTCGCCACCTCGGCCCCTGGGGCCTGACCGCACTCGGCATCGGCGCCGTGATCGGCGGCGGCATCTTCGTCATCACCGGCCAGGCCGCCGCCAACCACGCCGGCCCGGCCATCATGCTCTCGTTCGTGCTGGCCGCGATCTGCTGCGCCTTCTGCGCCCTGGCCTATGCCGAGTTCGCGGCGATGGTGCCGGTTTCCGGCAGCGCCTACACCTATACCTACGCCACCTTCGGCGAGCTCTCGGCCTGGTTCATCGGCTGGATGCTGGTGCTCGAGTACGGCGTCTCCGCCTCGGCCGTGGCGGTCAGCTGGACCGGGTATTTCCTCAGCCTGCTCAGCCATTTCGACATCCATCTACCGGCGGCGCTGGTCAGCGCCCCCTTGGATGCGCAGCTGCGGCCCACCGGCGCCATCGCCAACATTCCCGCCGCGATCCTGGTGCTGCTGTTGACCTGGCTGTGCTACGTCGGCATCAGCAAATCCTCGGCGATGAACATGGCCATGGTCATCCTCAAGACCGGGCTGATCGTGCTGGTGATCGTGGTCGGCTGGAAGTACGTGGACACCAGCAACTGGACCCCGTTCATCCCGGCCAACGAAGGCCCCGGCAAGTACGGCATGGAAGGCGTGCTGCGTGGCGCGGCGATGGTGTTCTTCGCCTATATCGGCTTCGAAGCGGTATCGGTGGCCGCGCAGGAATCACACAAACCGCAGCGCGACATGCCGATCGGCATGATGCTGTCGCTGGTGATCTGCACGGTGCTGTACATCGCGATGGCCGCGGTCATGACCGGCCTGGTGCCCTACCA
>NZ_JBFTNR010000599.1:0-2621 GCF_056665995.1 Stenotrophomonas sp. 05L44_2 | reverse complement strand
GATCGAGCATCCGCGCCGGCCGTCGCTGCCGACCGGCCGCGCCGGAAGCATGTTCAAGAAACTCAAGACCTGGTTCCGCGGCGAATTCTGACGCGGCACCTGTACCACCCGGGCGCAGCCCGGCTGCAACACCGGCAACACGACGCTACACCGGCAACACACATAACCCACACAGCCGCAACGACGGCATGCAGCACGAAGGCAGGACGCCCGAACGCCCATGCAATCGAAAGCGGATACAACGAGGACACGGACATGGCGCATTTTGAACTGATCGAAAAGATGGCACCCAATGCGGTGATCAAGGTGGTTGGCGTGGGCGGCGGCGGCGGCAATGCCGTGGCGCACATGGTCAACTCGGCAGTGGATGGCGTGGAATTCATCACTGCCAACACCGACTCGCAGGCCATCAAGAATTGTGGTGCCAAGCTGCAGCTGCAGCTGGGTACCAATGTCACCAAGGGCCTGGGCGCAGGCGCGAATCCGGAAGTCGGCCGCCAGGCTGCGCTGGAAGACCGTGAGCGCATCATGGACGCGCTGCAGGGCGCGGACATGGTGTTCATCACCGCTGGCATGGGCGGTGGCACCGGTACCGGCGCTGCGCCGGTGGTGGCACAGCTGGCCAAGGAAATGGGCATCCTGACCGTGGCCGTGGTCACCAAGCCGTTCCCGTTCGAAGGCCGCCGCCGCATGCAGGTCGCGCTGAAGGGCATTGAAGAACTGAGCCAGCACTGCGACTCGCTGATCACCATCCCCAACGAGAAGCTGATCACCGTGCTGGGTCGCAACGCGACCATGATCCAGGCCTTCCGTGCCGCCAACGACGTGCTGCAGGGCGCCGTGCAGGGCATCGCCGACCTGATCGTGCGTCCGGGCCTGATCAACGTCGACTTCGCCGACGTGCGCACCRTCATGTCCGAAATGGGCCTGGCGATGATGGGTACCGGTACCGCCCGCGGCGATGACCGCGCGCAGGCCGCGGCCGAGTCGGCCATCCAGAACCCGCTGCTGGACGATGTGAACCTGGCTGGCGCCAACGGCATCCTGGTCAACATCACCGCCGGTGCCGACTTCACCATGGCCGAGTTCGACGAGATCGGCCGCACCATCGACGGCTTCGCTTCGGAAGACGCGACCGTGGTGGTGGGTACCGTGCTCGATCCGGACATGCAGGACGAAGTGCGCGTGACCGTGGTCGCCACGGGCCTGAACCGCGTCTCGGCCAGCAAGACCCAGCGTCCGGGCGAGCGTGCACCGATCAAGCTGGTCCGCAACGCCACCACCGGCCAGCCGGAGTTCGGCGAGTTCGACAACGGCGGCGATGCGGTGTCCAAGGCCGTCGGCGGCATGGGCCTGGGTCTGCGTCGTGCCAGCAGCGACAGCGTGGCAGCTTCCACCCCGTCGGCTCCGGCCTCCTCGGCCCCGGCCGCGGCGGAACTGCCGAACGATTACCTGGACATCCCGGCGTTCCTGCGCCGCCAGGCGGACTGATCGACGCTGCCCGGGGCTTGTCCCCCCCGGGTTGCGCCACCATGTCCTGAAAACGCGGGCGCCGGGCCAGGATGGGCCCGGCCGCCCTGCTTCACGCGCGTCCCACCGGCGTTTCAGCCGGGGTAGGGGACCCTGCGTGTTAATCTACTGTGTCACTTCCGGTCGTCCCCCATGATCCAGCAACGCACCCTCAAGAACACGATCCGCGCCACCGGTGTAGGCCTGCACAGCGGCGACAAGGTCTACATGACCCTGCGCCCGGCGCCGGTCAACCATGGCATCGTGTTCCGGCGCGTGGACCTGGACCCGGTAGTGGAAGTGCCTGCGAAGGCCGAACTGGTCACCGAAGTGACCCTGTGCACCGGCCTGACCTGCAACGACGCCAAGATCCAGACCGTCGAGCACCTGATGTCGGCCCTGGCCGGCCTGGGTGTGGACAACATCATCGTCGAACTGTCCTCGGCCGAGCTGCCGATCATGGACGGTTCGTCCGGCCCGTTCGTGTTCCTGCTGCAGTCGGCAGGCATCGTCGAACAGGATGCGCCCAAGCGCTTCATCCGCGTGCTGAAGACCGTGGAAGTGACCGAGGGCGACAAGATGGCCCGCTTTACCCCGTACGAGGGGTACAAGCTGGGCTTCACCATCCAGTTCGACCACCCGATGATCCCGGCCAAGCAGTCGCGCCAGGAAATCGAGTTCTCGACGATGGCCTACACCAAGGAAATCTCCCGCGCGCGCACCTTCGGCTTCATGCGCGACCTGGAATACATGCGCGAGCGCAATCTCGGCCTGGGCGGTTCGATGGACAACGCCATCGTGCTCGACGAGTTCCGCGTGCTCAACGAAGACGGCCTGCGCTACGCCGACGAATTCGTGCGCCACAAGATTCTTGACGCGATCGGCGACCTCTATCTGGCCGGCGGCCAGGTGCTGGGTGCCTACGAGGGCTTCAAGTCCGGCCACGCGCTCAACAACAAGCTGGTGCGGGCGCTGATGGCCGATGCCACCGCCTGGGAATGGGTCACTTACGACTCGCCGGCCGTGCCGGACCCGGTGGTGTACGCCACGCCGGCCTATGCCTGATTTCACAAGCTGTTGAATTTCAATGCAAAAACGCCGCCTTCCAGGGC
>NZ_JBFTNR010000598.1:0-2624 GCF_056665995.1 Stenotrophomonas sp. 05L44_2 | reverse complement strand
GAACACGGGAAGCGCCGCGCTGCGCGCTCGCTGGGCATGGCCCGGCGCTACCCGATCCGGTTTCCGCTGGGCGGAAACAGAAACGCGCCCGTGGGGCGCGTTTCTGCAGATCGCAGCGGAACGAAGGCTTATGCCTTYTTTTCCGCTTCGATCTGCTTGCGGATCTGCGCATCGACCGCGGCGATCGCGGTCATGTTCAGGATCCGGCGCGAGGTCGCGCTGGTGGTCAGGATGTGCACCGGCTTGTTGACGCCCATCAGGATCGGACCGATCGCCACGCCRTCGGTGAACACGCGCACCAGGTTGTAGGCGATGTTGGCCGCTTCCAGGTTSGGCAGCACGAACAGGTTGGCRCGGCCCTGCAGGGTCGAGCCCGGCAGCAGCTTCTGGCGCAGGGCTTCATCCCATGCGGTGTCGCCCTGCATTTCGCCGTCCACGTTCAGACGCGGGTTGCGCTTGAGCAGCAGCTCGCGCACCTGGCGCATCTTCAGCGCATCCTTCGAATCGTGGCTGCCGAAGTTGGAGTGCGACAGCAGCGCCACCTTCGGTTCGACGCCGAACAACTTCATGCGGTAAGCGGCCTGCAGGGTCGCTTCGCACAGCTGCTCTGCGGTCGGGTCTTCCTGCACGTGCGTATCGACGAAGAAGAACACGCCCTGCTGGTTGATCACGCCGGTCATCGCCGAGGTCGAGGTGACCTTCGATTCCAGCGGCAGCACGCTGCGCACGTAACCCAGCTTCTTGTGGAAGCGGCCGACGATGCCGGTCAGCATCGCATCGGCTTCGCCACGGGCCACCATCACCGCAGCGATCAGGGTCGGCCGCGAACGCATCAGGTTCTTGGCGGCGGCCACGGTGACGCCACGACGGCCGGTCAGGCCGTGGTAGTACTGCCAGTATTCGTTGAAGCGCGGGTCGTCATTGATGTTGGTGACTTCAATGTTCTCGCCGATCTTCAGGCGCAGGCCGAGGCGTTCGATGCGCGATTCGATCACTTCCGGGCGACCGATCAGGATCGGATGTGCCAGGCCATCGTCGACCACGTTCTGCACCGCCTGCAGCACCACTTCTTCTTCGCCCTCGGCATACACCACGCGCTGCTTGTCGCTGCGCGCGCGGTCGTAGACCGGCTTCATCATCAGGCTGGTGCGGTAGACGAACTGCGACAGCTTCTGCCGGTAGGCTTCCATGTCGGCGATCGGACGGGCGGCCACGCCCGAATCCATCGCGGCCTGGGCCACGGCGGCCGACAGCTCCACCAGCAGGCGACGGTCGAACGGACGCGGGATCAGGTATTCGCGGCCGAAGCTGGGGGTCTCACCGCCATAGGCAGAGCCCATGTCGGTGGCGGCGCGGCGGGCCAGCGCGGCGATCGCGCGCACGCAGGCGATCTTCATTTCCTCGTTGATCGCGGTCGCACCGACGTCCAGCGCACCGCGGAACAGGTACGGGAAGCACAGCACGTTGTTGACCTGGTTCGGGTAGTCCGAACGGCCGGTACCGATGATCGCGTCCGGACGCGCGGCGCGCACCAGTTCCGGCATGATTTCCGGGGTCGGGTTGGCCAGGGCGAAGATCACCGGGTCCGGCGCCATCGTCTTGACCATCTCGGCGGTCAGGATGCCCGGCGCCGACAGGCCCAGGAAGATGTCCGCGCCATCGACGATCTCGGCCAGCGTGCGCTTGTCGGTGTCGCGCGCATAGCGCAGCTTTTCCGGGTCCAGGTCGGTACGGCCGGTGTGGATCACGCCTTCGCGGTCGAAGGCCAGGATGTTCTCCGGCTTCAGGCCCAGCTGCACCAGCATGTTCACGCAGGAAATGCCGGCCGCGCCCATGCCCGTGGTCGCCAGCTTCACTTCTTCGATCTTCTTGCCGGTGATCGCCATGGCGTTGAGCACCGCAGCACCGACGATGATCGCCGTGCCGTGCTGRTCGTCATGGAASACSGGRATCTTCATGCGCTCGCGCAGCTTSYKCTCGAYGWWGAAGCACTCSGGYGCCTTGATGTCTTCCAGGTTGATGCCGCCGAAGGTSGGCTCCAGCGMGGCGATGATGTCGACCAGCTTGTCCGGRTCGTTCTCGKCCASTTCRATGTCGAACACRTCGATGCCGGCGAACTTCTKGAACAGSMMGCCCTTGCCTTCCATCACCGGCTTGCCGGCCAGCGCGCCGATGTTGCCCAGGCCCAGCACCGCGGTGCCGTTGGAGATCACCGCCACCAGGTTGCCGCGGGCGGTCAGCTCGCTGGCCTGCTGCGGATCGGCCTTGATCGCTTCACAGGCGTACGCCACGCCCGGCGAATACGCCAGCGACAGGTCGCGCTGGGTCAGCATGGGCTTGGTAGCGGAAACCTTGATCTTGCCGGGCGGAGACATCCGGTGGTAATCGAGGGCGGCCTGTTTGAAATCTTCGTTGGACATCGATGTGGGTTACATGAATGGGCAGAAGGGACAGGGGATCATACCCCCGTTGGAGCGGTCGGACCTGTCGCTATGCTGTCGCAGTGATGCTGCGACCGCACAATTCCATGGCGTATGCGACGTTACCAGAGCACAGCTTCGGCGCTGGCGATGACAGCCGTGGGACGCCTTGAAACGCTGCGGGGCYGTGCCACTGTCGTGACC
>NZ_JBFTNR010000597.1:0-2626 GCF_056665995.1 Stenotrophomonas sp. 05L44_2 | reverse complement strand
GACTAGAATGGCGCCGCGCGACCCGTCCCCCTGTAGCGACGACGTCGCTTTTTTTGTTTTCGGACCCTACCGTTCATTGGCAGTTCGCCGCAGTTCACCGCAGATCGCGCCATCGGAGACCCCATGCTATTCGAAACCCTCGCAACCACCGGCCACGAACAGGTGGTGTTCTGCCACAACCAGGATGCCGGCCTGCGGGCAATCATCGCCATCCACAACACCACCCTGGGCCCTGCCCTGGGCGGGGTGCGCATGCGCCCTTACGCCAGCACCGACGATGCGCTGGCCGATGTGCTGCGGYTGAGCCGCACGATGACCTACAAGAATGCRCTGGCCGGTCTCAATGTCGGTGGCGGCAAGGCGGTGATCATCGGCGACCCCAAGGTCGACAAGACCGAAGTGCTGTTCCGCGCGTTCGGCCGCTATGTCGATTCGCTGGGTGGTCGCTACATCACGGCCGAGGACGTCGGCACCGACGTCAACGACATGGAGAACATCTACCTGGAGAGCCAGTTCGTCACCGGCGTGCACCAGGTCCATGGCGGCTCGGGAGATCCGGCGCCGTTCACCGCCTATGGCGCGCTGCAGGCGTTGATGGCCTCGATGCGCTTCAAGTTCGGCCATGAGGAAGTGGGCAAGACCAGCATCGCGGTGCAGGGCCTGGGCCATATCGGCATGGAACTGGTGAAGCTGCTGCGCGACCGTGGCGCCAAGCTGTACGTGACCGATCTGGACAGCGCGCTGGTGGATCGTGCAGTCAACGATTTCGGCGCCGAGGCAGTCAAGCCGGACGAGATCCACGAAGTGAACGCCGATGTGTTCGCGCCGTGCGCGCTGGAAGGCGCGATCAACGCCGACACGCTGCCGCGGATCAAGGCGAAGATCATCTGTGGCACCGCCAACAACCAGCTGTCCAGCCTGGAGATCGGCGACGAGCTGCATGCGCGCGGCATCCTGTATGCGCCTGACTACGCGGTCAACGCTGGTGGCGTGATGAACGTGTCGCTGGAAATCGACGGTTACAACCGCGAGCGCGCGATGCGGCTGATCCGCAGCATCTACCACAACCTGACGCGCATCTTCGAACTGTCGCAGCGCGAGAACATTGCCCCGCAGCGCGCGGCTGACCGGATCGCAGAAGCGCGCATCCTGTCGATCGGCAAGCTGAAGATGCCGCTGGGCCGCAGCACACCGCGCCTGGGCGACCTGCGCGGCGGCTGAGCGCCGCCCCCGGCAACCGGACGCGTGCCGACSGTGGGTCGGCACCGCCGGATGAACGCGCCGGGCAGCACGCCCGGCGCCATGATCAGAAACCAGTGCTGTAGCGCAGCGCCGCCTGACGTGCATCATCGCCACCCACGCGCTGGTCGATACCCAGGCTCAGGCGGCCATTGCGGCCCCACCACGATTCCAGCGCCAGGCCGAACAAGGCACTGCCACGCGGTGCGTCAACACCGGCCAACGGCGCCCAGGCGTCAATGCCAACGAAACTTGCCTGCCAGTCCTGCTCACCGCCATCCAGCCGTTGCTGCCATTCGGCATGGCCGCGCAGGGTCCAACGACCCCACTGCCGCTCACCCCGCAGGCCCGCCAGCATCTGGCTGCGCTGTGCACGCGACGCCTCACCGCGCAGGCCGAAGCCGAAGCCGCCCTGCTCGCTGAAGCCATCGGTGTCCAGGCGGGTGCTGCTTGCCCCCAGGTACGGTGTCAACGATGCACCGATGCGCCCGAAACGATAGCCGCCTTCAACGCTGGCACTGCTGAAACGTCCGCCGTAGCGCGCGGACACACCGTAGGCACCGGCACCCAGCAGCAACTGGCGATCCAGTTCCCGGGTGAACTGGCCGGTGCCGAACTGGGCCAGCGCATAGCCACGCCCCAGGTTCCAGCCGGCATACAACTGCGCCTGCGCCTGGCGGTCACGCCCACGATCACCACTGAAGTTGCTGCCGCCGTTGCTGCGGGTTTCGCCAAAGGCCATGCCCAGCAGGCCGTTGCTGCCCAGTGCCACGTCCTGGCCGGCCATCCAGCCCTGGCTGTCGGCGGCGTTGCCGGCAAAGCTGCCCTGCCCGGCTTCACCCAGCGCGCTCTGCCAGGCGCCACGCAGTTTCGGCGCAGCCTGCACGCGGTCGAAGCGCTCGGCAACCGCGCGGCGCGACATGTCCACGCTGTCGAAGGTCGACGCTTCAGCGCGCGCATGTGCTTGTCCGGACAGGCTCTCCAGGCTCGCCGACAGGCCATCGGTTCCGCCAGACGTACGCTGCAGCGCGCCTGCGGCCACGCCGAACGCCGAGCCCTGCAGATCCGCATTGCGGTCCAGCGCGGTGAATGCCGACTGCACCCGCAGTGCCGATGCCTGTGCATTGGCGCCCAGGCCCGATGCGGCTGCCGAAACGTTGACCTGGGTCAGGTCCATCCACGCGTCGTTGCTGCCATAGCCGTACTGCGCCTGCAGCAGGGTCAGGCCGTTGGCGCCGGTGTTGGCCACCGGCGTGGTGAACGTGCCGTTGATACCGCCGTTGGCATGGACCAGATCCTGGCGGCTGCCGACCTGCGGCACGTAACCGGACACGATGCCATCGACCACCACGCCGCCGGCCAGGCGTGCGGTGCCGGTCACCTGCAG
>NZ_JBFTNR010000596.1:0-2626 GCF_056665995.1 Stenotrophomonas sp. 05L44_2 | reverse complement strand
CCCTGGAAGAAGGCCGCAAGGTCGTCGAGGTGCTGGCCCAGAACGGCCTGAAGCRSGGCGARAACGGCCTGMRSATCATCATGATGTGCGAAGTGCCGTCSAACGCRMTSCTSGCCGAKGAGTTCCTGGAGATCTTCGACGGCTTCTCGATCGGTTCSAACGACMTGACCCAGCTSACSCTSGGCCTGGACCGCGATTCGTCGATCGTGGCGCACCTGTTCGATGAGCGGAACCCGGCGGTGAAGAAGTTGCTGTCGATGGCGATCAAGTCGGCACGTGCCAAGGGCAAGTACGTCGGCATCTGCGGCCAGGGCCCGTCCGATCATCCGGATCTGGCCGAATGGCTGATGCAGGAAGGCATCGAGTCGGTGTCGTTGAATCCGGACACCGTGGTCGATACCTGGTTGCGCTTGGCCAAGTTGAAGGCCAAAGGTTGACCTGTTGACGTGTGATGGCTGACGTCGCTTTCATCGACGCCTGCCCATACTGAAGCTGCACGCAAGCCCCGCCTCTGCGGGGCTTGCTGTTTCTGGCGTCCGCGTACGCCATGTTTCCGTCGCACCTGTTCCCGTTGCAAAGGAGTCCGCATGATCGCCGCTGCCCCACCCTCCCCCGCCACGACCTCCTGGTTCCGCTCACTCGACTGGGAACGCCTGCTGGAGACCTACGGCGTGCCGTTGCTGGCCGCGATCGTGGTGCTGCTGGTCGGCATGTGGCTGGCACGACGGCTGTCCAATGCCATGCCGCGCGCCACCTCGCGCATGGGCGTGGACCCGATGCTGGGCAGCTTCCTGCGCAACGTGGTCTACGCGGCCTCGCTGGTGATCGTGGTTATCCTGGCCATCGGCACGCTGGGCGTGCAGATCACTCCGCTGCTGGCCGTGCTCGGTACCGCCGGCCTCGCCGTTGGCCTGGCGCTGAAGGATTCGCTGTCCAACATCGCCTCCGGCGTGATGCTGGTGACCCTGCGTCCGTTCCGCGTAGGCGACGTGGTGACCATCGCCGGGCAGACCGGCACGGTTCGCGAGGTACGCATTTTCCAGACCGTGATCACCGGCGCGGACAACCAGCACACCACCATTCCGAACACGCTGATCACCGCCGCACCGATCATCAACCTCACCGCAGAGCCCACCCGCCGCGTCGAGCTGGTGGTGGGCATCGGTTACGAAGACAACATCCAGTTGGCGCGTGATACCGCACTGGCCCTGATGAAGGCCGACCCGCGCGTGCTGCAGACGCCGGCACCGGACGTGGTGGTGTACGAGCTGGGTGCGCACGCGATCAACCTGGGCATCCGCTGCTACGTGAAGTCGGCCGATCACTTCGGCACCAAGGTCACCCTGCTCGAACAGATCAAGCTGGGCTACGACAAGGCCGGCATCAACATCCCGTATCCGCAGCAGGACATGCACCTGTACCTGCATGGCAAGGATGGCGGCGTGGTCGAGGCAGACGCACTGGTGCGCGACAAGCCCTGATCGGCAGTGCCGACCACCGGTCGGCACCCATCCGCCGTCATCGGTAGCGCCGGGCCATGCCCGGCGGACGCTGCTTCAGGCCTCGACTGCCTCTTCCAGCACCGGATAGTCGGTGAATCCCGCCGCGCCACCACCGAAGTACGTCGCGCGATCGGGCGAATTCAACACCGCGCCGCTGCGCAGGCGCTCGGGCAGATCGGGATTGGCGATGAACGGCCGACCGAAGCCGATCAGGTCGGCCCATCCCTCCGCAAGCGCCTGCGCGGCACGCTCGGCGGTGTACTTGCCGGCGTAGATCAACGTGCCCGGATAGATCATCCGCAGCGCCTGCTTGAACGCGACCGGCATCAACGGGGCATCCTCCCAGTCGGCCTCGGCGATGTGCAGGTATCCCACACCCAGCTCGCCCAGCAGATGCGCGGCAGCCAGATAGGTCGCCTGCGGCGTGTCATCCACCGCCCCCTGCAGCGTGGTCAGCGGTRCCAGACGCACGCCGACTCGCTCGCCGCCAGCGACATCGACCACCGCCTGCACCACCTCGCGCAGGAAGCGCAGGCGATTGCGCAGCGCGCCGCCATAGCCGTCGGTACGCTGGTTGGCCTGCGAGTCGATGAACTGGTTGATCAGGTAGCCGTTCGCGCCGTGCAGCTCGACGCCATCGAATCCGGCAGCCAGTGCATTGCGGGTGGCCTGCGCATAGTCGGCCACGATGCCCGGAATCTCGTCCTCGCCCAGCGCGCGCGGCATCGAGTGCTGGATCATTTCGCCCACGCCGGATTCCGGACCGGCGCCGGTCGGGTYGACGAAGACCTTCACCCCTTCGGCCTGCAGTGCCGAGGAAGAGACCGGCGCCGCGCCGTCCGGTTGCAGGGCCACATGGGAGACACGGCCGACATGCCAGAGCTGGGCGTAGATGCGCCCACCCGCCGCGTGCACGGCATCGGTGACCCTGCGCCAGCCCTGCACCTGTTCGTCGCTGTGGATGCCCGGGGTCCAGGCATAGCCCTGGCCCTGCGGGCTGATCTGGGTGCCTTCGCTGACRATCAGCCCGGCACCAGCGCGCTGGGCGTAGTACTCGGCCATCTGCGCGGTGGCGACATTGCCGGCCGCCGCACGCGAGCGGGTCATCGGTGGCATCACGATAC
>NZ_JBFTNR010000595.1:0-2630 GCF_056665995.1 Stenotrophomonas sp. 05L44_2 | reverse complement strand
GCTGGACGTAGGCCAGCTCCGGTACGCCGGCGCTCGGCACATTGATCAACGCCACCGGATAGTTGTCCAGCCAGATCGCCTGCTGCTGCGCCTGCCCCGTGGCCGAGTAGTTGCCCACCCACTGCCCTGCCTCGTCATACAGGGTAATCTGAGCCGCACCACCGGCCGGGGTACGCAGCACGCGCTCACCGCGATGGTTGTAGGCGTAGCTCTCCAATGTGGCGTTGCCCTGCTTCACTGCGTTCATGCGGTTGGCATCGTTGTAGGTGAAAGCCTTGCTGCCAATGCTGGTGGTGTTGCCCGATGCGTCGTGATTCCGCACCTCGCCATCCACCGCAGTCAGCCGGTGGCTGGTGGCCGGATAGGTGTAATTGGCGGTTCCTGCCGAAGTGGTCAGCGAGATGCGGTTGCCGGTTGCGTCGTAGCCGTAGGTTTCAATCGGCGTGCCGGTCGTACCGTCCTGGGTCTGGGTCAGGCGGCCGAGCGCGTCATAGGCGTACTTGGCCAGCACTTCGGACCCTGCTCCATTCTTCAGCTCGATGATCGAACCGACCGGATCATAGCCATAGCTCAGCGATAGCCCGCCTGTTGCCGGGTCATGCACGGCCTGCTGGCGGTAATCCAGGTCCAGTGGCCGCTGCAATTGACGCCCGTTGCCGTAGGTCCACCCTGACGCCGGGCCGAAGGCCGCGTAGGTCACGTTGTTCACCACGATCTGCCGCGACTGCCCAGGGCGGGTCAGGCCGATCTCACTGACGCGCCCCTGGGTATCTCGCACGTAGTCGGCCACGCTGCCGTCCGGGTAGGTCAACGCGGTCAGGCGGCCGGACTTGCTGTAGGCATAACGCAGCGTGCTGACGACGCCGTTGACGGTCTGCACCTTGCGGGTGACCTGGCCGAAGCGGTCATGGCAGTACTGGGTGCTGCCATTCGCGTGCAACACCTGCCCCAGGCGCCCCTTGGCAAAGCGCTCGTCGGCGGCGCAGGCAGCCGGTGCCACGTCATAGCTGTAGCCCACGTCCAGATTGGGGTCCGGATAGGCGATGCCGATCAGGCGGTTGAGCGCGTCGTAGCTGTAGGTAGCGGTGAGGCCCCGCGCATCGGTGGCGGTCTTGCGGTTGCCAGCCACATCAACGGTGAAGCTGCTGGCGCCACTGTCCGGACTGACCTGTCCAGTCAGATCACCGAAACCGTTATAGGCATAGGTAGTGTGCAGGCCCTTCGGGTCAGTCACCTGGGTGACCTGGTCCAGCGCGTTGTACTGGCTGCGGATTTCCGCAGCAACTCCTCCCACGTCCTGCAGGGTCCGCGCCAGCCGGTTCAGGGGATCGTACTGCTGGCTGGAGACGCGCTGCAGGGCGTCGGTTACCGTCTGCGGGTTGCCGTTTGCATCGTAGGTGAAGCCAGTGGCGTGGTTGCCGGCGTCTTTCAGCGCCGTAAGCTGGCCAATCGTGTTGAAGGTGCGTGCCAGGGTGCGGCGCAGGGTGCCGCCTGCATCCAGAGTGTCCTCCTTCAGGCGATTGCCGGCATTGTCCAGCGTGTAGTGGACGGTGTTGCYGGCGTTGTCCTCGATGTCGGTCAGTCGTTGTGCAGCGTCATACACGTAGGTCACGCTGTTGCCATCGGGCTCGGTGATCTGCTGCACCTGGCCGGTGGGCCAGTAGCTGATGTGGGTGGATCGATCATCGGCGGTAGTGGCTCCGCGTACGGTCACCGAGGTGGGCCAGCCCCGGGCATGGTAGGCGTAGTCGGTGACCACGCCATTGGCATCCTTCACCGACAACGGTCGCCCGTAGGCGTCGTAGGCCAACGTCTCCACCGTCTGACCAAGTGCATTGGTGACGCTGCGCAGGTCGCCCTTGCGATAGGTGCAGGCCCCATTGGTCGCGCACCCTGCGTCGTCTGCGGCGTAGTAGGCATAGGTGCTGACGTCGGCCACGTCGGTGCGCGCGCCATCCACGCTCTTCAGCAGCCCCTCCACGGGGCAACTGCCCGCCGCGGCCACATCCGCAGCCTCGCAATAGGTATATGTGGTCGTACGCGTCTGCCCGGATGCCAGATCCTTCAGGGTCACGCTCACCGGTTGTCGGCGCGGGTTGTAGGCGGTACGCGTCTCACGCTGACCGATGGTCGTCGCCAGCACCGCGTTGGTCACACTGTCGCGCACGGCCTGCACAACACGCTGTTCAGGCAGGCCCACCGCATCGGTGATGGTATGGGTGTTGACCGGTCGGCCCGTCACCGCGTCGACGCCTTCGCTATATGTGTGCTTGGTCTGGACGCCGCGCCGGTCCGTATAGGTATCCAGACGCCGGCGGAAATCGACCGCGCCGTCATAGTAGGTGCGGCTGACCGAACCCTGGGCATCGGTCGTGCCCGACACCTTGCGGGGAGGTGCGCTGTCGCCACCGGCTGTCAGCGTGTAATCGGTCTGATGGCCCAATGCATCAGTGACCACCGCACCGCCATTGGGGCTGTAGGCAAGGGTTACGCCATCAGCGCCACCCGCGTGCTGGCTCGAAATGACGCGACCGATGGTGTCATAGGTGAAGGTGCTGTAGCGGCGCCCATCCTCGGCGGTAATGCCGGTCAGGTGCTGGGGGAAATCCAGATTCTCGTAGTGATAGGTG
>NZ_JBFTNR010000594.1:0-2636 GCF_056665995.1 Stenotrophomonas sp. 05L44_2 | reverse complement strand
GGCAAGAGAGAGGTCTACATCCTCCCCGCGCTTCCGGCACTGTGTGTCGCGGCGGCACCGCTGCTCGAGGGGCTGCTGCGGCAACGATATGCCCGGTGGACATTGACAGCCTTCCCGGCGCTGATCGCTATGGCTGCATTGATCGTCGTAGCGTCCATCATGGGCAACGCTGACTGGTTGCAGTCTCGGCTGGCGGGCCGGGATCTGACGCCCGAAGTTTTGCAGGCATTGACGCATTGGCTGTTGTTTATCGGTGTGGCGATGCTGCTGCTGGTTGCGGCGTTCGGGACCCGCAGACCAGCCATGCTCACGGTACTTTCAGTGGCGGTCCTGTGGACTTCCTACGGCTTTGGACTGCTGCCCGCACTCGACGCCTCCGCTTCGTCGCGGCAGGTAATGCAGCAGGTTCACTCGATCATCGGAACTCGTGGAGAACTCGGCCTTGTGGACTGGCGCGAGCAGAACTACCTGCAGGTGGGATCTTCGGTGCCTGCGGACTTCGGGTTCAAGCAGCCGTCGGACGTGCAATGGCACCATGCGCGGAAATGGGTGGAAGGTGCGCCTGGGCGCCGCTGGATTCTTGTCACCGACAAGGCGATTGGCCGGTGCGTGAACAGAGCGAGGTCGATATCCGTCGGCAGCGCGAACCGCAACAACTGGGTTCTGGTTCCTTCCGTGGCACTGGTACCCGGCTGTCGGGAAGAAATCAGCTGGGCTGAAAACGATGAGCAGTGAACTGCTGGGGACCGAAGTGCGGCCTTCCGCATGGCGGCTGCGCCTTAGAGCGCTCGGCATTGAGAGCCACGTGACGATTCCAGTCATCGTGCTGATCGTAGGGTCCTGCCTGTTGTTGGGACTTCATGGTGATCAGGTCGTTGCGGCTTGGATCTACGGTTGGGAGGGGCACCAATGGGCGCTGAAGGACAGTTGGCTGACTGAGCAATTGGTACATAAGGGCGGAAGGAATCTGTCCATCGGCGCGGGGCTCGCAGCGCTCTTGGCCACTATCGCGTCGGAGTGGGTTCCGCGGCTGGCTGCATGGCGGCGGCCGATGTTCCGACTCTTTGTCTCGGTCGCTCTCTCCACGATCATCGTTTCGCTGGTAAAGAAAGTCAGCGGAATGGATTGCCCCTGGGACCTGACTACCTTTGGCGGGCCCAATGAACCCTTCGGCTTTTTCGATGCCAGACCGGCAGGCTACCGGGCCAGCGGTTGCTTCCCGGCAGGGCATGCCAGCGCTGGCTATAGCTGGCTAGCCCTGTACTTCCTCGCCCTTGAAGCGAAGCCGCGCCTGCGGTTCGTCGGTCTGGGCGTGGGTGTTGGATTGGGAATGATCTTTGGCATTTCCCAGCAGCTTCGGGGCGCACACTTTCTTTCTCACGATCTTTGGACGGCAGCCATCTGCTGGTTCGTAGCGCTGGGCCTGTACTTGATTTGGCCGGCTCGGCCGAAGAATTGATAGGGCTAAAGCTCAGACCAGGTCCAGCGTCAGTTTGGGTAGTTGCTGGTTGTGATGGACCAACAGGCGCTGCTGGGCGTAGTCCTGAAGCAAGCGCCTATGCAAGGTTTGAGGTCAACGCAAGGTCCGCTTCTGATCTTGAATTCAGGTAGCTAGGCGAACCGCTCCAGGCTTTGATWCCTGGCATGGCCCAGAAGGATCTGCTAGCCCATGCGCGTCGGCAGGTTAGGTGTCTCAGCGAGCCGTTGGACCGCCGGGTCGCGGGGGGCCGGGTTCCCAAAGAAGGGACAGTCCGTGTCAATCCGGCGAGCGAAAGGACATCTTTGCGGGACCGCAGTAGGCTCAAGGTTAGTCGTGGATTAGGGATGTTTATCGAGGGTAGGACGGATGCCCGCTTCTGGCCGATTGCAGACATCAAGGGAGCGTCGTTTCGGCGATATCGAGCAGAGCTCTTAACCGATCCATGTGGCGCAGATCTTGGTGGTAACCCACCCAGACGTCCCTGTTCGGAGGGTCGCCGAACAGATCGATGCGATGAAGCCCGTCCACGCCGTCACCAAGGGGCCTTGGCAATACCGCAACGCCTAGTCCTCGACGGCACATCTGGGCCTGGACGCTTCGGCTGGTGCTGGCGAAAGCACGTCGAGAGTGCGGGAATCGGTCCAGCAGCCAGGCGACATCCGGGAAGTGAGCCTGGGCCGAGTTCATGAGAATCAGGCTCACAGACCCGGGGTCGTTGGTCACCGCGTGCACCGTCGACGCCGATCCGTAGAGCCCGTAAGGCATGGTCATCAGTCGGCGCTGGACGATGTCCGGCTCACTGAACGGGACGATGCGGAAGGCCACATCGGCTTCGCGACGGGAAAGGTCGAGCAGGCGGTAGCTCGCGATGACCTCGGGTACGACGGCGGGGTGAAGGCGCCCCAGTTCGACAAAGACGGGCGCCAGGACATAGGCAGCGAACCAGTCCGCCGAGGATATCCGCAGGAGGCCTTCGAGCCGCTCATGGTTGCCCGCCAGGCGCCTTTCCATGGACAGCGCCGATGCTTCCATGGATTCAGCGAGCGATAGCACCGCGTCTCCGGCATCCGTGAGCACCAAGCCGTCTTTCGTCCTGCGGAAGAGCGGTTGCTCGGCCTCATCTTCGAGTGCCTTGATCCGTCGACCGATGGTGGGG
>NZ_JBFTNR010000593.1:0-2639 GCF_056665995.1 Stenotrophomonas sp. 05L44_2 | reverse complement strand
CTGCAGCAACGCCCGTCCGTAGCCACGGCGAGCATGATTGGGATCCACATCCATCTGCAGCACATGGAAATCGCCGTCGAGCGTACCGCCCAGCAGATAGCCGGCGATGCCGCCATCGGCGCCTTCGATGATCCACAACAGGCCACGCCGCAGTCCGGCCTGCAACGTGGGAAGGTCCAGTCCATGGCCGGCGAACACCGGGTACGCCTCGTGCCCGCGCAGCAGTTCACCCGCACGCTGTTCGATGCGGGGCAGCGCACTCAGTTCATCGACGCGCGGTGGCCTCGGCTCAGCTTTTCTTGATGGGGCGCTGCCAGCCATCGATGGTTTCCTGGCGCGCACGGGCTACGGTCAGCTTGCCGTCCGGCGCAGTGCGGGTGATGACCGAACCGGCAGCAATCGTCGCGCCTTCACCGATCAGCACCGGCGCCACCAGCGAACTGTTGGAGCCGATGAAAGCGTTGTCGCCGATGGTGGTGGTCGACTTGTTCACGCCGTCGTAGTTGCAGGTGATGGTGCCCGCGCCGATGTTGACCTTGCTGCCGATCACCGCGTCGCCCAGATAGGTGAGGTGGTTGGCCTTGCTGCCCACTCCCAGGGTGACCTTCTTGGTTTCCACGAAGTTGCCCACGTGCACGCCATCAGCCAGCACCGTGCCCGGGCGCAGGCGCGCGAACGGGCCGATCTGCGCCGCCCCCTCGCTGATCACGCCTTCCACATCGCAGTGCGCACGCACTTCGGTGCCCGCGCCGAGAGTGACGTCCTTCAGCCGGGTGAACGGGCCGATGGTCACGCCATCGCCGAGCACCACCTTGCCTTCAAGGATCACATCGACATCGATCATCACGTCGCTGCCGACGATCACCTCACCCCGGATATCCACCCGCGCCGGATCGCGCACGCGCGCGCCCTGGATGCACAGCGCGCGCACCGCGCGCCGTTGCCAGGCCCGTTCCAGCTGCGAGAGCTGCCACGGATCGTTCGCGCCTTCGGCGTCCTGCGCATCGGCCACCAGGGCCATCTCCGCCGGAGTGAACTCGCGGGCGGCAAAGGCGAATACATCGGTCAGGTAGTACTCGCCCTGCGCGTTGCTGTTGGACAGCTGCGACAGCCAGCGGCGCAGCGCCGTCGATTCGGCAGTGATGATGCCGGTGTTGATGATGCGCACCCGGCGCTGTTCGTCATCGGCGTCCTTCTGCTCGACGATCGCCCCGACCTTGCCTTCGGCGTCGCGCAGCACGCGACCATAGCCGGTGGGATCCTCGACATCGGCCACCAGCACGGCCAGCCGGCCCGGCTGGGCCAGCAGGTCGCGCAGGGTCTGCGCACGGATCAACGGCACATCGCCGTACAGCACCAGCACCTGGGCGGCGTCGGGCACCTCCGGCATGGCCTGGGCAACGGCGTGACCGGTACCCAGCTGCTGCGCTTGTTCCGCCCACAACAGGTCCGGCTGGTCAGCGAAGTAGCTCCGCACCTGATCCCCGCCGTGGCCGTACACCACGTGGATGGCGGCCGGCTGCAGTTCCCGCGCCGTGGCGATCACATGCGCCAGCATCGGCTGGCCGGCAATCGGCTGCAGCACCTTGGGCAGCACCGACTTCATGCGCTTGCCGGCGCCAGCGGCGAGGATGATCACGTGCAGGGGTTGGGTCATGCGGGCGGTCCACGATTCGATGGCGGTGATTCTAGAACGGAGGCCGTTAACATGGAGCCCCCACCATGACCCCGGCACCATGAGCCTGCTCCGCCAAGGCCGTTCCTATCTCGTCATCGGCCTGCTGCAGTTACTGCTGGACTGGGCGGTGTTCGTGCTGGCGACGGCGGCCGGCATGCCGGCTGCGCCCGGCAATGTCTGCGGACGCGTGGCGGGCATGCTGCTGGGTTTCTGGCTCAATGGACGCATCACCTTCGCCGACGCCAACGGGCAGCGCCTGGGCTGGCGCCGCTTCGCACGATTCCTGCCGCTGTGGCTGCTGCTGACCGCGGCCAGCACGCTGCTGGTGGCCGCCGCCGACCATGCGCTGGGCCTGCGGTACGCCTGGCTGGCAAAGCCGCTGGTGGAAGCGGGCCTGGCGGTGGTGTCTTTCCTGCTGCTGCGCCATGTCGTGTACCGGTAACGGCGTTTCCGCTGCGTTGTCGACACATACAAAAACGCCGGCACTGGGCCGGCGTTCCTGCTTGATGGCGCTGGACCTCAGTGCTTGAGGGTCTTGCGCAGGCGCTCAAGCGCCTGCAGCTGGACAACGGCCTCTGCCAGCTTCTGCTGGGCTTCGGCCACTTCCATCGCTTCGCCGCGGTTGGCCAGGATGCGTTCGGCTTCTTCCTTGGCCTTGCGGACCGAGGCTTCGTCGATGTCCTGTGCGCGGATCGCGGTGTCGGCCAGCACGGTCACCACCTGCGGCTGCACTTCCAGGATGCCGCCGGAGATGGCGAAATCCAGCTGCTCGCCGCTCGGCGTGGTCACTACCACCTTGCCCGGCTTCAGGCGGGTGATCAGCGGTGCGTGCTTGGGCGCGATGCCCAGTTCGCCCAGCTCACCGGTGGCCACGACCAGGGTCGCTTCGCCACGGAAGATTTCCTGCTCGGCGCTGACGATGTCGCAACGGATGGTGCTCATGTAACTCTCTTCGCTAGGG
>NZ_JBFTNR010000592.1:0-2640 GCF_056665995.1 Stenotrophomonas sp. 05L44_2 | reverse complement strand
GGATCACCCCGTGCACGCGGCGACCCTGCAGGTGTGGCGCCAGGCCACGGCGGGTGGTTTCTACTTCGGGCAGTTCGGGCATGGGACGATTCTATGCCCGCTCAGCGCGGCGGTGCAGCCAGTTCCCGTGCATCCAGGAATCCGTCACCGTTGGCGTCCTGCTTGTGGAAGCGCTGCACGATCACCTGCCGCTGCTGTTCGCGGGTGATGGCCCTGCCCTTGCCGCCGGGCAGTTCGTCGGCGGTCAGCACGCCATCGCCGTTGCGGTCCATGCGATCGAAGGCATACAGCATCCACTGCAGGTACTCGGCTTCACTGACCTTGCCGTCGCCATCGCTGTCCATGCGCTGCAGGTAACTGGCAGTGTCGCTGACCTGGGCCTGCACGGCAGGTGCGCACACGGCGGCCAGCAGCAATGCCGTCAGCGCAGCCCTCATCCGCCCACCAGGGTGTAGCCCTTCAGTCGCGCGGCATAGGCCTGCAGCGCGGCGATGCCGCTTTCCTCGGCCTCGCGGCACCAGGCCTGCAGTTGACGCAGGCGCTCGGCGGCATCATGGCCGCGTGCTTCCAGCAGCGTCGCCAGGCGTGCGCGGTATTCCACCAGGGTGCGGATGCGCGGGCGCTGGGCGACCCATTCGCTGAGCTGGGCGCGGCTGTCCGGCTTCAACCAGCGGCCGTCGTTGACCAGGCCACGGCGCAGCCGGCGCGGCAGCAATCGGCGCAGCTTTGCACCCGCGTATCGCGCCTCTTCGCGCAATGCCGGCATGAACACGTTGCGCTGGTAGTCGGTCATCGCCTGGAAGCGATGCGACAGCAGTGCCTTCAGGGTATCGGCGTCGGGCACGGCGATGTTCGGGCGCACGTCCATGGCCGGCGCGACACGCAGGACCTTGGCCAGGCGCAATGCCTGCAGCAGGCGGATCGCACTCCAGCCGATGTCGAATTCCCAGCGCCGCATCGCAAAGCGCGCCGAGCTGGGGAACGCATGGTGGTTGTTGTGCAGTTCCTCGCCACCAATCCAGAACGCCCACGGCGTCAGGTTGGTGGAGGTGTCGGCCGACTCGTAGTTGCGATAGCCCCACCAGTGGCCCAGGCCATTGACCACGCCGGCGGCCCAGAACGGGATCCACGCCATCTGGATCGCCCACAGGGCGACGCCCGGCAGGCCGAACAGCACCGTGTTGATGGCAAACAGCAGCACCGGGCCGAGGGTTGCATACGGGGTGTACAGGCGGCGCTCGATCGCGTCGTCCGGAGTGCCGCGACCGTACTGTTCGATGTCCTCGCGCATGCCGCGTGCTTCGCGGTACAGCTCCACGCCGCGCCAGAACACCTGGCCGAYGCCACGGGTAACCGGGCTGTGCGGGTCGTCCTCGGTTTCCACCTTGGCGTGGTGCTTGCGATGGATCGCCACCCACTCCTTGGTGATCATCGAGGTGGTCAGCCAGGTCCAGAAGCGGAAGAAGTGCGCGACCACCGGATGGAAGTCCACGCCCCGGTGCGCCTGGCTGCGGTGCAGGTAGAGGGTGACCGAGAAGATCGTGAGCTGGGTGAAGACCAGCAGCACCAGGGCCAGCTGCCACCAGCCCAGGCCCAGTACGCCACCGGTCAGCAGGGACATCAGGGCATCAGGCATGGCGGCTCTCCAGAGCGACACAGGTATGGAAGACATCATGGGCGCTTGCGTTGCAAACTGCACCTTGCACCGCTGGATTGGCAGCGCCATTCCGTGGCTTCGTTCACAGTTGGGGACCCGTGTTGTCGACCCTTGATCCGCGCATCCGCGCCGTAGACCCCGCCCCATCCGCCGGGGACCCGCCGCCCTTGATCGAACTGGACCGCGCCAGCGTGATGCGCGGACAGGTGAAGGTCCTGCACGGGCTGAGCCTGCGCATCGCGCAGGGCCAGCACACCGCCCTGCTCGGCCCCAATGGCTGTGGCAAGTCCACCTTCATCAAGCTGATCACCCGCGAGCTGTACCCGCTGGCGCAGGCCGACGGCACGGTGGCGGTGAAGGTGCTGGGGCAGAACCGCTGGCAGGTCGACCGGCTGCGTTCCCAACTTGGCATCGTCACCGGTGACCTCAGCAGCAACCTGGCCGACATGCCGGGGCTGACGGTGGAGCAGGCGGTGCTGTCGGGGTTCTTCGCCAGCTACATGGTGCCGGCCTTCCGCGAGGTCACCGACGATATGCGCATGCGGGTGGGCGAGACCCTGGCGATGACCGGTGCGTCGGGCCTGCGTGAGCGTGCCTACGCCGAACTGTCGGCCGGCGAGACCCGCCGGGTGCTGATCGCCCGCGCGCTGGTCAACCGGCCGCAGGCGCTGCTGCTGGATGAACCCTCCACCGGGCTGGACCTGGTCGCCCGCCAGCAGTTGATCGCCACCATGCGCGTGCTTGCGCAGCAGGGCATCACCCTGGTGCTGGTCACCCACCACATCGAGGAAGTGATTCCCGAGATCGAGCGCGTGGTGCTGCTGCGCGACGGCCGCGTGGTGGCCGATGGAGCGCGCGCCGAGCTGCTGCGCGACGAACCGCTGTCAGCCGTGTTCGGCGGTGCGATCACGGTGGTGGAACAGGAAGGACGGCTGACCGCGTACGCGGGGTGACACCGCGTCTGTGGCGGGCCGGACGTCCGG
>NZ_JBFTNR010000591.1:0-2643 GCF_056665995.1 Stenotrophomonas sp. 05L44_2 | reverse complement strand
TGCTGGGCGAGTCTAACCCCCGGCTGCGACTGACGAGGGATCAGTGTCACATATCGGGAGGTTTGTTCCGGATGCGACGGGTATGTATAATTCATACATACTTTTTGAGGCGTACCCCATGGAAGCCACCGTTGCTGAACGCGGACAGATCACCCTGCCCAAGGCAGTGCGCGATGCGCTGGGCCTGACCAAGGGCACCTTGCTGAAGGTGGAGCTGGAAGGCAGCCGGATCATCCTGCGCAAGAGCGTGGACGATGCGATCTCCCGCGCCCGCGGAAAGTTCTCGCTGGACGGCTTCGAATCGGCCGACGCGGCCGTGCGCGACCTGCGCGACGAGGAGTAAGCGGTGATGATCGCCGTCGATTCACCGGTACTGGTCGAACTGCTCAGCAACGGCCCGCAGGCCGATGCGGTGGAAGCCTGCCTGCGGCAGAGCCTGGTCGGTGGCCGCGTGGTGGTCTGCGGCGCGACCCTGGCCGAGATCTGTGCCGCCCTGCGCGGCGGTGCCGAGGTGCTGGAAGCGCTGGAAGAAATGGGCGTGCACTTCAACGCGCTGGAAGCCAAGTCGGCCCTGCGCGCGGGTGAGATGCATCGCCGCCATCGCCAGCGCGGCGGCAGCCAGCGCCGTGGCCTGGACGAATTCATGATCGGCGCGCACGCCCTGCTGCAGTGCGATGGCCTGATCACCTGGAACGACACGTTTTATCGCGACTACTTCAAGGGCCTGAAGCTGATCGTGCCGCAAGCCTGAGCCCACTTTTTTTCAACCTACGCATTACCCGGGAGTTGTCATGTTGGAAGCCTACCGCCACCACGTCGCCGAGCGCGCTGCGCTTGGCATCCCGCCCCTGCCGCTGACCGCGCAGCAGACGGCCGATGTCATCGAACTGCTGAAGAACCCGCCGCAGGGCGAGGCCGAGTTCCTGCTCGACCTGCTGACCCACCGCGTGCCGGCCGGCGTCGATGACGCTGCCAAGGTCAAGGCCTCGTACCTGGCCGCGATCGCACTGGGCAGCGAGCAGAACCCGCTGATCAGCCGCGAGCGCGCCACCGAACTGCTGGGCACCATGCTGGGCGGTTACAACGTCGCGCCGCTGGTGCAGCTGCTGGACGATGCCAGCGTTGGCGCCATCGCTGCCGACGCGCTGAAGAAGACCCTGCTGGTGTTCGATGCCTTCCACGACGTGCAGGAAAAGGCCAAGGCGGGCAACGCCAACGCCCAGGCCGTGATGCAGAGCTGGGCCGATGCCGAGTGGTTCACCAGCAACCCGGAAGTGCCGCAGAGCCTGACCGTCACCGTGTTCAAGGTGCCGGGCGAAACCAACACCGACGACCTGTCGCCGGCACCGGACGCGACCACCCGCCCGGACATTCCGATGCACGCCCTGGCGATGCTGAAGAACAAGCGTGACGACGCCGCGTTCACCCCGGAAGAAGACGGCAAGCGCGGCCCGATCCAGCAGATCCTGTCGCTGAAGGACAAGGGCCAYCTGGTCGCCTAYGTSGGYGACGTGGTYGGCACSGGTTCSTCGCGCAAGTCGGCCACCAACAGCGTGCTGTGGTGGACTGGCGATGACATTCCGTACATCCCGAACAAGCGCGCCGGTGGCGTCTGCCTGGGTTCGAAGATCGCCCCGATCTTCTACAACACCATGGAAGAYGCCGGCGCGCTGCCGATCGARCTSGACGTGTCGAAGATGGAGCACGGCGATGTGGTCGAGCTGCGTCCGTACGATGGCAAGGCGCTGAAGAACGGCGAAGTGATCGCCGAGTTCCAGGTCAAGTCCGAAGTGCTGTTCGACGAAGTGCGCGCCGGTGGCCGCATTCCGCTGATCATCGGCCGTGGCCTGACCRGCAAGGCGCGTGAAGCGCTGGGCCTGGCCCCGACCGACCTGTTCCGCCTGCCGRWRSASCCGGYCGAYACCGGCAAGGGCTWCWCGCTGGCKCAGAAGATGGTTGGCCGCGCCTGYGGYCTGCCGGAWGGCAAGGGCATKCGCCCGGGCACCTACTGCGAACCGAAGATGACCTCGGTGGGCTCGCAGGACACCACCGGCCCGATGACCCGCGACGAGCTGAAGGAYCTGGCYTGCCTGGGCTTCTCGGCYGACCTSGTGATGCAGTCGTTCTGCCACACCGCSGCCTACCCGAAGCCSGTGGACGTCAAGACSCACCACACCCTGCCGGAATTCATCWSCACCCGYGGCGGCRTSTCGCTGCGTCCGGGYGATGGCGTGATCCACWSSTGGCTSAACCGCATGCTGCTGCCGGACACCGTCGGCACCGGCGGCGACTCGCACACCCGYTTCCCSGTCGGCATTTCGTTCCCGGCCGGTTCGGGCCTGGTCGCCTTYGCCGCYGCCACCGGCGTGATGCCGCTGGACATGCCGGARTCGGTGCTGGTSCGCTTCAAGGGCAAGMTGCARCCSGGCGTSACCCTGCGTGACCTGGTCAACGCGATCCCGCTGTACGCGATCAAGTCGGGCCTGCTGACCGTGGCCAAGGCTGGCAAGAAGAACATCTTCTCCGGCCGCATCCTGGAAATYGAAGGCCTGCCGGAACTGAAGGTCGAACAGGYCTTCGAACTGTCCGATGCCTCGGCCGAGCGTTCGGCGGCCGGCTGCTCGGTGCGCCTGAACAAGGAAC
>NZ_JBFTNR010000590.1:0-4703 GCF_056665995.1 Stenotrophomonas sp. 05L44_2 | reverse complement strand
CCTGCAGGGACTGTTCGGCAATCCGCTGGCCGATCCGGGCATCGTCGGTGTCAGCCAGGGCGCCGCGCTGGGTGCCGTGGCGGCGATCGTGCTGGGCGCTGCGGGTGCAGCCGGCTGGCTGGTGCCGGTGGCGGCCTTCGGCGGCGGTGCCGCCGCGATCGGGCTGACCTACGCGCTGGCGCGGCCGGGCAAGGGCAGTGGCAATGCCACGCTGTTGCTGGTGGGCATTGCGATGGCCGCGTTCTGTTCGGCACTGATCGGCTTCCTGACCTACATCGCCAACGAAAGCGAGCTGCAATCACTGGTGTTCTGGCAGATGGGCTCGCTGGCGCGCGCGAACTGGGCCGACGTGGTGGCGGTGCTGCCGCTGTTCGCCATCGGCGCGTTCGCACTGCATCGCTTGGCCACGCCGCTGGACATGCTGGCGCTCGGCGAGCGCCAGGCACAGCATCTGGGGCTGGACGTGGCGCGTACACGGCGCCTGCTGGTGGCCTTCAGTGCGCTGCTGGTCGGCGCGGCGGTAGCGTTCGCCGGCTCGATCAGTTTCGTCGGCCTGGTGGTGCCGCACGTGGCGCGCCTGCTGGTTGGCCCTGGCCACCGCTGGCTGCTGCCGTTGTCGGGTCTACTGGGTGCACTGCTGATCGTGGTGGCCGACACTGCGGCGCGCACCCTGGACCCGCCTGCCGAGATTCCGCTGGGCCTGTTCTCCGCCGCGCTGGGCGCGCCGTTCTTCCTCTGGCTGGTGCTGCAGCAGCGCCGCAAGGCGGCGGCATGAGCGCCTTCCTGCAACTGCGCGACGTGGTGGTGCGTCGCCAGCAGCGCGAGATCCTGCATGGCATCACCCTCGCATTCGAGCCGGGCAYGGTGACGGCGCTGGTGGGGCCCAACGGTGCCGGCAAGTCGACCCTGCTGGGGGTGGCGGCTGGCGATCTGCGTGCCGACGGTGGCGATGTGCAGCTGCATGGACGTCCGCTGCGCGACTACAGGGCCGGRCCGCTTGCKCGCGAACGTGCGGTGATGCCGCAGGAGCACGGCGTGCGCTTCGCCTTCAGCGTGGARGAAGTGGTGGCGATGGGRCGCCTGCCGCACCCGCCGGATCCGCAGGCGGATGAGGCCCAGGTGGAGCGGGCGATCAATGCTGCCGAACTGCAGGCGCTGCGCCTGCGCGAAGTGCAGCAGTTGTCCGGCGGCGAATCGGCGCGCACCACGTTCGCGCGCGTGCTGGCACAGGACACGCCGTTGCTGCTGCTGGATGAGCCTACGGCTGCCTTGGATCTGCGCCACCAGGAGCGCACCCTGCGCAGCGTACGGGCCTGCGCCGAAGCCGGTGCGTGCGTGATCGTGGTGCTGCATGACCTCAACCTGGCGGCCGGATACTCCGATCGCATCGTATTGCTGGAGCAGGGCAGGGTGGCCGCTGACGGCACGCCTTCGCACGTGCTGACCGAGGGCAACCTGCAGCGTGTCTACCAGCAGGACGTGGTGGTGCTGCAGCATCCGCGACGCGGTGTGCCATTGGTTGTGGTGACCTGATGCAGTAAAGCTTCCTTGCGCAGCGCGACGTATCATTGTCGGTTCGTTTTTCTCAACGGAATGACCCCCATGAACTACATCCTCCCGCGCGCGACACTGCTGGCTTCGATCATTGCTGCATCGTGCACGGCGCACGCCGCTCCCGTCCGCACGGTTGTGCTGGACAAGGTGGCTGACCAGGCGACCTCGATCGAAATCCGCCATGCGAAGGGCGCCGGCGCCGCCTCCGATCTTTTCACCACGCACTACTACACCGGTGGCGCGATGCTGATGGCCTGGGGCAATCAAAGCGTGCTGCTGCTCTGCAAGAAGTCGGCGTATCTGAAGCTGCCGGGCATGAAGCCTGCGGCCAGCGAACTGCCGCTGGAGAAGCGGCAGATGATCGGCTACGAAGCGATGATGGCCGGCTACGGCAGCCTCGCTTCGATCAGTGGACTGGTGGATGGCAAGATCGAGGTGGCCGATGACGGCAGTGAAGTGCGCCGCCAGGCCGAGCGGTCGTGGGCCTACGGCGTTGAGCGTTACGACGTGATCAGCCAGCGCATGCCCAATGGTGCGCTACGCGTGCGCGCACTGAAGACCGCCACGGTGAACAACGCAAAGCCGTCCAAGCCGGGCGACACCTTCAGCACCGATGACGACCAGGCTGCCCGCCTGAGCGAGCTGGGTGCGGTGGGCGCCTGGACTGAAGTGACCATCCACGACACGCCCCGTCGAGGCGAGATCAATGCCGCCTTCCCGCTGAAGGACTGGGTGTCGGTGACGGGGGATCACGCCGCGACGGTGGGTGAGGCGCGGCGGATCAATGGGTGCGAATGATCGTTCCTGGGTGATTGCTGCCCCGTTGCGCCTCATCGTTCCATCCATGCGCGCAATATTCACTTGCGCGCCAGATTGACAGGTCTAGAATGCGCTGCATGAACCGGATGCCGCTCCTGAAGTTTTTCACCCTGACCCGCGCAAGCGCGGAACGGGCGTGTCTGCCTCCGTTGCCAACCGGCGTGTGCGGCCCCCGAAGTTGGCCCAGCAGGAACCTTTCTCATGAACACCAACACCCAGACTCTGTCGCGTCTTCGCAACCTCGGCATCATTGCCCACATCGACGCTGGCAAAACCACCCTTACCGAACGCCTTCTGTGGAAGACCGGCGAGATCCACCGCGTCGGCGAAGTGCATGACGGCAACGCGACCACCGACTTCTCGGCGATCGAGCGCGAACGTGGCATCACCATCGGTGCGGCCGCCGTGCACGCACAGTGGGCGCCACGCGATCTGCCGCTGCACCAGCTGACCCTGATCGACACGCCCGGCCACATCGACTTCGCCATCGAGGTCGAGCGCTCGCTGCGCGTGCTCGACGGTGCCGTGGCCGTGTTTTCGGCCGTGGACGGCGTGCAGCCGCAATCGGAAACCGTGTGGCGCCAGGCGCGCCGGCATGGCGTGCCGTTGATTGCGTTCGTCAACAAGATGGATCGCATCGGCGCTTCTTTCGAGCGCGTGCTGGAGCAGCTGCAGGACAAGCTGCGCGCGCGACCGTGGGCGCTGGGCGTGCCGTTGGGCAGTGAGGGCGACTTCCACGGCTGGGTCGACCTGGTCGATGGCCGCGTGCTGCAGTGGCAGGACGCGGCCGCGGCGACGGTGACGGCATGGAGCGAAGCCGAGCGCGCGCAGTGGCAACCGCAGCGCAATGCGCTGGTCGAAGCCGTGGCCGACCATGATGATGTGCTGGCAACGGCATGGCTGGAAGGCCGTGACATCGACGCGGCGACGCTGCGCGCAGCGATCCGTCGCGCGACGCTGGCGGGCGCCGGCGTACCGGTGCTGGCGGGTGCTGCCTTCAAGGACAAGGGCATCGAAACGCTGCTGGATGCGGTGGTCGATTACCTGCCGTCGCCGCTGGATCGTCCTGCGGTCACTGCCGAAGGCGAGGGCGGCGACGTCCTGCTGCCGCCGGACCCGGACGGTCCGTTGGCTGGCCTGCTGTTCAAGATCACCCACCAGCAGCACGGTGCGTTGAGCTTCGTGCGGCTGTACTCGGGTACCTTGAAGGTCGGCGACAACGTGGCCAGCTCGCAGCACCCGCAAGGGCGTCGCATCAGCCGGCTGGTGCGCGTGCAGGCCGACCAGACCCAGGACATCGGGCAGGCCGTGGCCGGCGACATCGTGGCGGTGCTGGGTTGGAAGGATGCGGTCAGCGGTGAAACGCTGAGCGGGCGAGGGCAGCCGCTGCGCCTGGAGAGCATCCAGGCACAGGCCCCGGTACTGGCCTGGCGGTTGGAGCCGGCACGTGCGGCCGACCTGATCCGGCTGGCGCAGGGCCTGGCAAGCCTGGCCCAGGAAGATCCCTCGTTCCGGGTGGAAACCGATCGCGAGACCGGTGAAACCCTGGCCTGGGGCATGGGCGAGCTGCACCTGGAGGTGATGGTCGAGCGGCTGCGCAGCGAATGGAAGTTGGACATCGGCATTGGCGCGCCGCGCGTGGCTTACCAGGAAACGCCGCAGCGTGCCGTGGAAGGCGTCGTGGGCCGCCTGGTCAAGCAGACCGGTGGCCAGGGCCAGTTCGCGCACGTGGTGCTGGATGTAGTGCCGCGCGACGACGGCGAGGTCGTGTTCAATGACCGCATCGTCGGTGGCGTGGTGCCGCGCAACTTCATCGCTGCGGTGGAGAAGGGCGTTCGTGCCGCGCTGTCGGAAGGCCCGCAGGGCCATCCGGTAGTCGGCATCGAAGTCAGCCTGGTGGATGGCCAGACCCACGCGAAGGATTCGTCGGAGATGGCGTTCCATCGGGCCGGCAGCGAGGGCATCAAGGCCGCGTTGGCGGCCAGCGGTACGCAGCTGCTGGAGCCGGTGATGGCGGTGACGGTGCATTCGCCGTCGGCCTCGGTGGGGGACGTGGTGGGTGATCTGAATCGCCGCCATGGACGCGTTGCCCGCATCGACGACCAGGACGGTCGCGCCGAAGTCAGCGGATTCGCGCCGCTGGCRCAGCTGGTCGGGTATACGACCTCGCTGCGTTCGCTGAGCCAGGGACGGGCCAGCAGCGAATCGCACCTGCATGGCTACGAGCCGGTGCGTGCAGCGTAAGGTGGATGCAGGGAGCCCGTTCGCGGGCTCCCTTTTTTTGTATTAGCGAGGGGGTCATCCACGCATGGCGTGGATCTACTTCCCAC
>NZ_JBFTNR010000589.1:0-2670 GCF_056665995.1 Stenotrophomonas sp. 05L44_2 | reverse complement strand
CTGCAGCTGACCCGGCAGCGTCGTAGTGCCGGCATCGACAGCGACCTGCAGGTGCGCCAGGCCGAAGCCCGCGTGCCGGCCGCACAGCAGCAGTTGCTGGCGGCGCAGCAGCGCATCGATGCCGGGCGCACGGCGCTGGCCGCGCTGGTCGGCAAGGGCCCGGACCGCGGCCTGTCGATCGAACGCCCGCGGGCGATGAACCCGCTGGCCCTGCAGTTGCCGGGCGTGGTGCCCAGTGAACTGCTCGGCCGTCGCCCCGACATCGTCGCCGCGCGCTGGCGGGTGGAAGCGGCCGACAAGCAGATCAAGGTCGCCAAGACCCGGTTCTACCCGAGCCTCAACCTGACCGCGCTGGCCGGCGTGGTCGCACCGAATGTCGGCGACCTGCTGCAGAGCAGTTCCAGCTTCGCCTACATCGGCCCGGCGCTGAGCCTGCCGATCTTCGAAGGCGGCAAGCTGCGGGCCAACCTGGCCAACACCGATGCGCAGTACGACCTGGCCGTGGCGAACTACAACCAGGCGGTGCTCGATGCACTGCGCGACGTGGCCGACCAGGTCAACGCGGTGCGCTCACTGGCGCAGCAGGCGCAGTCGCAGCAGCAGGCGGTGGATACCGCACGCGCTGCATTCGACCTGGCCCAGCAGCGCTATCGCGCTGGCATCGGCAGCTACCTGGACGTGTTGACCGCGCAGTCCACCCTGCTGCAGTCGCAGCAGCAGCTGGCCGGCCTGCAGTCGCAGCAGCTGCAGACCTCGGTGCGCCTGAGCAAGGCGCTCGGCGGTGGTTTCCAGCCCAGTGACGCTGATGCCGCACCGCTTGCTTCCCATTCCGATTCCTCGCATTCCTGAAGACGCCTGCCATGAGCCAGACCCAAGACACTGCGGCCCCCGCCGCCCCCAACCGCCGCGGCAAGCTGTTGCGCGGCCTGTTCGTGATCGTCGTGCTGCTGCTGGCGGCACTGGCGCTGTGGTACTTCATGTTCGGCCGTTGGTTCGAAGAGACCGACGACGCCTACGTGCAGGGCAACCAGGTGCAGATCACCCCGCTGGTGGCCGGTACCGTGGTCGCCATCAACGCCGATGACGGCATGCGCGTGGAGCGCGGCCAGCTGCTGGTGCAGCTGGACCCGGCCGATACCTCGGTGGCCCTGCAGCAGGCCGAAGCCAACCTGGCCAAGACCGTGCGCCAGACCCGCGGCCTGTACCGCAGCGTCGAAGGTGCGCAGGCGGACTTGAACGCACGCCAGGTGACCCTGAAGCGCGTGCGCGACGACTTCGCACGCCGCAAGGGCCTGGCCGCCACCGGCGCCATCTCCAACGAAGAACTGGCCCACGCCCGCGATGAGCTGGCAGCTGCCGAAGCGGCCGTGGCCGGTTCGCGCGAGACCGTCGAGCGCAACCGCGCACTGGTTGATGACACCGTGATCGCCACCCAGCCGGATGTGCAGGCYGCCGCCGCGCAGCTGCGCCAGGCCTTCCTCAACAATGCACGTTCGGGCATCGTCGCGCCGGTCACCGGCTATGTCGCCCGTCGTTCGGTGCAGGTTGGCCAGCGCGTGCAGCCGGGCAATGCGCTGATGGCGGTGGTGCCGACCGAGCAGATGTGGGTCGAAGCCAACTTCAAGGAAACCCAGCTGCGGCACATGCGCCTGGGCCAGGAAGTGGAGCTGAAGTCGGACCTGTATGCCGGCGACGTCAAGTACAAGGGCCGCATCGACAGCCTGGGCCTGGGCACCGGCTCGGCGTTCTCGCTGCTGCCGGCGCAGAACGCCAGCGGCAACTGGATCAAGATCGTGCAGCGCGTGCCGGTGCGCATCGCCATCGATGCCAAGCAGCTGGCCGAACACCCGCTGCGCATCGGCCTGTCGATGAAGGCCGAGGTGAGCCTGCGCGACCAGAAGGGCGAAGTGCTGCCGAGCGCAGCCGCCAAGGGCACGGTGTTCGACACCGACGTGTACGCCAAGCAGCTGCACGATGCCGATGAGGTGATCCACACGATCATCCAGGGCAACCTGCCGCAGCAGTCCAAGGCGAGCTGAGGYCGGCCATGTCCGCACAAGCTCCAGCTGCGCCCGGCTCTCCGGGCGCACCGGCGGCGCCGGGTGCGGCCGCTGGATTCCTGCCACCCAGTGTGGCCCTGTGCACCGTGGGCCTGGCGATGGCCTCGTTCATGCAGGTGCTCGACACCACCATCGCCAACGTCTCGCTGCCGACCATCGCCGGTAATCTTGGCGCCAGTTCGCAGCAGGCGACGTGGGTCATCACCTCGTTCGCGGTCAGCACCGCGATCGCGCTGCCGCTGACCGGCTGGCTCAGCCGTCGCTTCGGCGAGCGCAAGCTGTTCGTGTGGGCCACGCTGGCCTTCGTGATCACCTCGCTGCTGTGCGGCCTGGCCCAGAGCATGGGCATGCTGGTGCTGTCGCGTGCGCTGCAGGGCTTCGTCGCCGGCCCGATGTACCCGATCACCCAGTCGCTGCTGGTCTCGATCTATCCACGGGAGAAACGCGGGCAGGCGCTGGCGCTGCTGGCGATGATCACCGTGGTGGCGCCGATCTGCGGGCCGATCCTCGGTGGTTGGATCACCGACAACTACAGCTGGGAATGGATCTTCCTGATCAACGTGCCGCTGGGCATCTTCGCTGCGCTGGTGGTGGGCAACCAGTTGAAGGG
>NZ_JBFTNR010000588.1:0-2684 GCF_056665995.1 Stenotrophomonas sp. 05L44_2 | reverse complement strand
GCTGCGCAAAGGCCACCTGCAGCACGGTGGTGGCGGTCATCGACAGGATCAGCAGGAAGCCCAGCGCCAGCACGACGCCGAAGGAGAACACGCGCTTGCGCAGCCAGGCCTTGATGCCCTCCAGGCGTTCGCCGCTGGTGCGGAAGATCAGGTTCAGTGCGTTCTGCAACTGGGCAAACACCGCAGTGGCGCCAACGAACAGCAACAGCGTGCTCCACAGCCCGGCCAGCGATCCGACGTCGGGCTGGTTGTCGGCATTCTTCAGCACGGTTTCGGCCACGGTCGCGGCACTGCTGCCGGCCACCGAGCTGATCTGGTCGACCAGGGCCTGCTGTGCCGGCGGATACAGCGAGGCGGTCAGCCACAGCAGCAGCACCAGCAGCGGCGCCATCGACAGCAGGGCATAGAAGGAAACCGAGGCGGCCTGGGTCAGCACGTCGATTTCGACGAAGCGCTTGACGACGGCCATCGGGAAACTGTCCTGCAGGCGCTTGATGTACTTGTGCAGGGACGCGGGGCCGCCGTGCGGCGCGCGGTCTTCGGGGGCGTGGGACGTTGGATCAACCATGCCGGAGTTGTAGCAGCACCACGTCGAAGACGCGGTGAAGCAGGTGCGCAGGAGCGCGTCCCGGAGTCCCTTCGCAGTGCGGAAGGGACCCGGGTCTGGCGTTGCTTACGACAGCRCCTGCTTGACCAGCTTGGACACCAGGCCCATGTCGGCCTGGCCGGCCAGCTTGGGCTTCAGCGCGCCCATCAGCTTGCCCATGTCGGCCGCGCTGCTGGCGCCGGTTTCGGCGATGGCCGCCTGGATGGCCGCGACAATCTCGGCTTCGCCCATCTTGGCCGGCAGGTAGGCTTCGATCACCACGATTTCGGCGCGCTCGATTGCCGCCAGGTCTTCGCGGTTGGCCGCTTCAAACTGGCTGACCGAGTCCTTGCGCTGCTTGACCAKCTTKTCGAKCACGGCGATCACGGCGGTGTCGTCGAGCTCGATGCGCTCGTCGACTTCCTTCTGCTTGATGGCGGCGTTGATCAGGCGGATGACGCCCAGCTTGTGCTTCTCGCCGCCCTTCATGGCGGCCTTCATGTCTTCGGTGAGCTGCTGCTTCATGCTCATGACGAACCTCGTGGTGGTAGTGGGGCAGGGCGGATGCCCGGGCCCGGAAACGCAAAAAGCCGGCGACGCTCGCGCGTGCCGGCTTCGACTCCATCGCGGCAGGGAATGCCCACCGCAATGAAGATGCGTCCGATCAGTACAGGCGCTGACGCTTGGTAACGTCGCGCGACGAGCGGCGCAGCTGACGCTTCACAGCAGCGGCGGCCTTGCGCTTGCGCTCCTGGGTCGGCTTTTCGTAGAACTCGCGCTTGCGGGTTTCGGCCAGCACACCGGCCTTTTCGCAAGTGCGCTTGAAGCGGCGAAGAGCAAACTCAAAGGGTTCGTTCTCGCGGACTTTGACGCTGGGCATGGAATCTCCGGGACACAGTAGAACCGGGTCACGCCCGGCGAGCCGCACATTATAGTGGCGAATAAACAAACTGCAAGCCACAAATCCTGAATAGGGGCAAGTTGTTGGATTGCAGTGAGGCCTGCCAGTTCCCCGAGGGGTTGGCAGGGGCGTCATAATAGCAGGCATGCGAGTCCTTGGCATCGAATCTTCCTGTGACGAGACCGGCGTGGCGGTGTATGACACCGACCTGGCCGGCAGCGCTGCCCTGCGCGCCCATGCGGTCTACAGTCAGATCGCCCTGCACGCCGAGTACGGCGGTGTGGTGCCTGAACTGGCCAGCCGTGACCACGTGCGCAAGCTGCTGCCGTTGATCCGGCAGACGCTGGCCGAGGCCGGGCTTGGCGTGAACGACATCGACGGGGTGGCCTACACCGCCGGCCCCGGCCTGGTCGGGGCGCTGCTGGTGGGCGCCGGCGTGGCCCGGTCGCTGGCCTGGGCGCTGGAGGTYCCCGCCGTGGGYGTGCACCACATGGAAGGTCACCTGTTGGCGCCGCTGATGGAAGACGATCCGCCGCAGGCCCCGTTCGTGGCGCTGCTGGTGTCCGGTGGCCATACCCAGCTGGTGGCCGTCGATGCCATCGGCCAGTACCGGCTGCTGGGCGAAACSYTGGACGACGCCGCAGGCGAAGCCTTCGACAAGWCSGCCAAGMTGATGGGCCTGCCGTACCCCGGCGGGCCGCAGCTGGCCGCGCTGGCCGAGCAGGGCACGCCGGGCGTCTACCGCTTCACGCGGCCGATGACTGATCGCCCGGGCCTGGATTTCAGCTTCTCCGGCCTGAAGACCCAGGTCCTGATGGCCTGGCGCGACAGCGACCAGAGCGAGCAGACCCGCGCCGACATCGCCCGTGGCTTTGAAGACGCCGTGGTCGAGACCCTGTGCATCAAGTGCGAACGCGCGCTGGAAGCGGCCGGCACCAATGTGATCGTGGTGGCCGGCGGCGTGGGTGCGAACAAGCGCCTGCGCGCCCGCCTGCAGCAGATGGCCGAGCGCCTCGGCGGCCGCGCCTGCTTCCCGCGGCCGGCGTTGTGCACCGACAACGGCGCGATGATCGCCTTCGCCGGCGCGCTGCGCCTGCTGGCGGGCCAGCACAGCCCCCCGAAGGTGGACGTCACCCCGCGCTGGGACATGGCGACGCTGCCGGCGGTGTAAAGCCCCGCAACCGGTAGCGCCGGGCC
>NZ_JBFTNR010000587.1:0-2685 GCF_056665995.1 Stenotrophomonas sp. 05L44_2 | reverse complement strand
CGCAGGCGCCATGGATGGCGCCTACGAGCCCCCAGGGATGGGTTTACACGGCGTGTCCTGCAAGCCCACACCGCCCCACCATGCCTCGATAACCCAGCTCTTGCTTTTGATGTTGATTCGGCGGGTGCCGGGCGCAGCCCGGCCGCCCCCTACTTCTCGATGCCCGGGCCGAAGATCAGCTCGGTGCCATCCTTCAGCTTGAGCTTCTCCGCCTGGCCGGCATTGAGTTCCAGCACGAAGCGTGCCGGGCCACCGCTGGGGTAGGGCGGGCACATGTCACCGGCCGAGCACGGCGGCACGTCGCGCTGCTGGCTCACCAGCCGCCGCTCGCTGTCGAAGTACAGGATGTCCAGCGCGATCTTGGTGTTCTTCATCCAGTACGCCTGCATTTCCTCGCGGTCATGCACGAACAGCATGCCGTGGTCCTCGGCCATCTGGTCGCGGAACATCAACCCGCGCGCACGGGTTTCATCGTTGGTGGCCAGTTCAACGTCATAGCGCGCACCGTCAAGTTCCACCCAGTGGCGGGCAGCATCGGTGGCGCAGCCGGTCAGGGCCAGCAGCGGGAGCATCAGCAGTGAGCGCAGCAACGACATCGTCAGGGTCCTTCGAAAGGGTCAGAGCACGATCGGCGGCTCGCCGCCGACGATCACCACATCGGCACGGCGCCGTGCGAACAGGCCGACGCAGACCACGCCCGGCAGCTGGTTGAGCTCACGCTCCAGTTTTTCCGGATCGGTGATCTGCAGGTTGTGGATGTCCAGGATCTGGTTGCCGTTGTCGGTCACCACGCCCTCGCGCCAGGTCGGCTGGCCGCCGGTCATGTCGCGGATCTGGCGGGCAACCAGGCTGCGTGCCATCGGGATCACTTCCACCGGCAGCGGGAACCTGCCCAGCACCGGTACCTGCTTGCTCGGGTCGACGATGCAGACGAAGCGCTCGCTGGCCTCGGCGATGATCTTCTCGCGGGTCAGCGCAGCGCCGCCGCCCTTGATCAGGCACTTGCCGGGATCGCACTCGTCGGCGCCATCCACGTACAGCGACAGGGTGCCGGTGTGGTTCAGCTCGATCACCTCGATGCCATGCTGCTTCAGGCGCGCGGTGCTCTGTTCGGAACTGGACACCGCACCCTTGATGCGATGCTGGATGCGGGCCAGCGCATCGATGAAATAGGCGACGGTGGAACCGGTGCCGACACCGACGATCATGCCGTCTTCGACGTACTCGATGGCCTTTTCGGCGGCCAGGCGCTTGGCTTCAGACATTGCGGAGAGCTCTCAGGCAGGGAATCAGGATTTCTTTTCCAGCGACAGCAGCAGCTTCCACTGCGCAGCGGTCACCGCGAACACCGACAGGCGGTTGCCCTTGGCAACCAGCGGGAAGCCTTCGCCGAGTTCCTCGGCATGCAGCTTGATCTCGTCCAGCGCGATCACCTGCTTCAGCTTGCGGTCGAAGGCCACGTCCACCAGCATCCAGCGCGGGTTCTCGCGCGTGCTCTTGGGRTCGTGGTAGTCGGATTTCGGGTCGAACTGGGTGTCGTCCGGGTAGGCCGCGCTGGCCACCGTGGCCAGGCCGACGATGCCGGGCACCTTGGTATTGGAGTGGTAGAACAGGATGCCGTCACCGACCTGCATGCCATCGCGCATGAAATTGCGCGCCTGGTAGTTGCGCACGCCGTTCCAGGGTTCAACCTTGACCTTGGCCAGGTCGTCGATGGAAAAGGCGTCCGGTTCGGACTTCATCAGCCAGTAGCGCTTGCGGGCGGTCATGCGTTCACGGGGGCAGCGGAAGGGARCAGGGTGCCGGCTTCAGTGCAGATCGCATCCACCGGCACGTCCCAGGACGCCACCGGCAAGGACTCGACCTGCTGCACCGAGAATGCCGCGCCGACCAGCCAGGGTGGCGCCGGCCGATCATGGCGGAAGGCGAAGCTGCGATCATACCAGCCACCTCCCATGCCCAGCCGCCGGCACCGTGCGTCGAAGCCCACCAGCGGCGTCACCACCAGTGCCATCTGCGCCGGTTCCAGCGTGTCTTCGAGGGCGATGTCCGGTTCGGGAATGCCGTAGCGGTTGCTGGTCAACGGTTGGCCGGGGCGCCAGGGCGCGAAGCGCAGCACGTCGCCGTGCAGCACCGGCAGGCAGTAGGTCAAGCGATCGGGCAGCTGCAGTTGCCAGCGGTGCAGGGCGATTTCGCCATCCAGCGCCCAGTAGCCGGCCACGGCGCCTTCGCGCGGGGCGAACGGCAGCGCCAGCAGCGCATCGGCCAGCGATTCGGCAGCGGCGATACGGGCGGGGGCGGAAAGGTCGCGGCGGCGTTGCCGCAGGTCGTGGCGCAGGGCCTGTCGCGGGTCGGTCATGGCAGCGTGCGGCAAGGATCAGCCGTCATTGTGCCGGAAAGAACAAGGGCGACGCCCGAAGACGCCGCCCTTGCTGGAATATTGCATTCTCCGCAATGKCGATGCWTGCGAAACGACCTTGAACCCGGGGGCTCAAGTGGGAACGCTGGAGAACCATCGGGCTTCCCGCTGCAAGGCGGACCTGCACTCCCGGCGCTGTCGCGCTCCCGGTGTCGTTCTTAAGGGACAAGGCGAATGTTTGCACATGCCGTCGAGTACCGCAGAGAACGCGTCGCCATTATAGCTACCGCGCGTGATCTGGATAGGCCGTTCGTCGGCAACAGTGC
>NZ_JBFTNR010000586.1:0-2687 GCF_056665995.1 Stenotrophomonas sp. 05L44_2 | reverse complement strand
GGGTGTACCAGAGCCTGGACAGCGCGCCTTCGCCCAACGCGCCGCGCAGGCCGTCGATGTGGCTCATCTGCAGCGGTTCCAGCCGCGCATGCGTGCCGGTCAACGTGGGTACCCGGGTCCAGTCTGCATGGTTCATCGCGCTCAGCCCTCCAGGCTCGGCGCACGCACCGCGCAGTGGTCGACATAGGTCCTGATCCGGTCGATGCCATCGGCACCGTACCAGAACACCTTCCAATGACCCTGCTTGTAGCAGCCATCGGACTCGGCGTAGTAGAAGTGGTTGATCGGGTTGCCGTTGCGCGAGCGCCAGAACAGCTGCGGGGTTTCCTCGCGCATCACGTTCCAGACCGCGCGGCCAAGGCCTTCGCCCTGGGCATCATCGAGCACGGCGAACTTGTCCAGGTACACGCCCTCGGCCTCATCGGTGAGGATCACCGCCGTGCGGTAGTTCTCGCTGACATACGCGCGCAGCAGCGTGGTCCTCTCGAAATAGTCCGGCACCAGGGTGCGGCCGAAACTGGATTCGATCAGGCCCTTCAGGCGCGGCAGGTCCAGCTCGCTCCAGGCGGTTGCACGCAGCACCTTCTCGCCCTTGCGCACCAGCGTTCCCGAGCCCTTGTGGGTGAACAGTTCCTTGGCCAGGTCGGCCGGCCGGGTGATCGACACCGACGATTCCAGCGGCAACCGGTCCAGCAGGGACTTGATCTGTTCGATCTTCACCTTCATGCCACCGTGGATCCACGGTTGTGCGATCAGGTGGTCGTACTCGGTGGACAGGTTGATCGAATCAATCACGCTGCCCTGCTCGTCCAGCAGGCCGCCGGTACCGGTCAGGAAGATGATCTTGTACGGCTGCAGCTCCTGCACCAGTTCGTTGGCGGCGAAGTCGGCATTGACGTTGAGGATCTGCCCACCGGCGGTCTCGCCCAGGCTGGTGATGACCGGGATCGAGCCGGCACGCAGGCTGGCCTCGATCGGCGCCAGGTTGACCTTCTTCACCTCGCCGACCAGGCCGTAGGTGTCCAGGCCCAGGTACTCCGCCTCGAACACGCCGCCGGTGATGGAGGTGGCGCGCGCGCCATTCTGCTGCAGCGCTTCGACCAGGCGCAGGTTGGATTGCTGGAACACCCGGCGCACGATCGCCAGCGCTTCCGGCGAGGTCACCCGCAGGCCGTTGACCGTCTGCTTTTCAATGCCGGCGGCCGACAGTTCCGCATCCAGCTGCGGGCCGGCGCCGTGCAGCACGATCGGGGTCAGGCCGACTTCCTGCAGGAACGACAGCGAGGAGGTCAGCGCGTCGAGATCGTCGCGCAGCACCGCGCCGCCGACCTTGACCACGGCGAAGCGCTTGGCGTCCAGCTGCGAAAAGCGCTTGAGGTACTGGCTGATCTCCTTCGCGCTGGCCATGCTCGAAAGCAGGCGCACGATGGTCTGGCGGGTCTGGCGGTGGGGCTGGAGGGCAGGAGACATTTCGGTTTCGTCACAGGCGGCGGTCGCCGCGTTGCAGTTCCGCCGCGCAGAAGCGCAGCGGCGTTGTGGGTCGATCAGGCGCCGGCGGCGATGATCAGGTGTACGGCATCGGTGTAGCGCTGCAGCTGCTCCAGCGTCACGAACTCATCGGCGGTGTGGGCCTGGGCGATGTCGCCCGGACCGAACACCATCGTGGTGTAGCCACCGGCCGAGAACAGCGACGCCTCGGTCCAGAAGTCCACCGCGTTGCCGATCGGCAGGTCCAGCGCGTCGGCCACGTCGCGCGCCAGCAGGCGGCGGTGCTCGGCTTCGGCGATATCTCCTGCCGGCAGGCTGGGGCCACGGAAGGTTTCGGTGAACAGCGCCGCTTCCGGTTCGGCGAAGCCGGCGAAGGTCGCCAGCAGCGCATCGATATCCATCGACGGCAGCGGCCGGAAACCAAAACGCACTTCCGCCGCCGGTGCGATCATGTTGGCCTTGATGCCACCTTCCACGCGCCCGATGTTGAAGCGCAGGCCGGTCAATCCACCGAAGCGTGCCGAGGCCAGCGATTGGACATGGTCCAGCGCGCGGTTGCCCCAGCGCATCGCCTGGTGCAGCGCACTGGCGGCTGCATCCTGCTTGCCCGACGCATGGCCGGCACGGCCGGCGAACTGCATCAGTACCGAGCTGATGCCACGATGCGCGAGCACCGCCTCGCTCATGGTCGGTTCGGCCACCAGCACCGCTTCGTACGCAATGCCCCGGGCCAGGAACGCCGCGATGCAGCGCGGATCGTTGGCTTCTTCATCGCTGGAGAACAGGAAGGCCGCGTCGCCATCACTGGCATTGGCGGCCGCCACCAGCGCCGCAGCCGCGCCCTTGATGTCACACACGCCAAGGCCGACCACGCGGTCGTCCAGGCGGCGCATCACGTGCGGGTCGGCACTCCAGTGCGGCGAGTCTGGCACGGTGTCCAGATGCACGTTGAACAGGTACTTCGGCGTGCCGCGCACGGCATACAGGCTGACCGCGCCGGCGCCATGGTCGATCACCTCCACATTGAACCCGGGCAGKTTGTCGCGCAGGTAATCGAAGATGCCACCGGTGGTGATCGCACGCGGCGGGTTGCGGGTGTCGAAGGACACCAGTGCCTGCWGGTGATCGAGCGTCTGTTCAAGCATGAATCAACAGTTCCTGTGGAATTCCGCCGGGCATGGCCCGGCGCTACCGGAACG
>NZ_JBFTNR010000585.1:0-2692 GCF_056665995.1 Stenotrophomonas sp. 05L44_2 | reverse complement strand
AGCCACTTCTGGTCCGGCGACCACGTCAGGCTGGCGATCGACAGCGAGGCCGGCAACCCGCTGATCTGCCGCTCCTTGCCGTCAGCCACATTCATCAACCACAGCTTCTGGCCGAAGCTGAAGCGGCTGTCAGAGAAGGTTTTCGGATTGATGCGCAGGCCCGCGAGTTTCAGCTCCGGCTGCGCCACCACCTGGATCGACGGCAGCGACGGCATCTGCATCAACGCGGCGACATCCCGGCGCGGCGACAGGAACAGCGACGGCGCCCGCGGCGCGTCGACCACGGCCTGCAGTGCGGCCGAGGGCAGCTCGTAACCGGCCACGCCCTGCGCCTGCGCCGCGGCCGCCTGCGGTGCGGCAGCCCAGGCCTGCGGGACCACCGCCAGCAGGGCCATCGACAGGACCAGGCCAGTCAAGCGCCGGTTGCGGCGTGCGTGCGTGCTCATCATTGTTCCACCTGTTCGCTGCGTGAAGCCCTCGACCTTAACAGGCCATGCACCTCCGCCCATCTGCCGATGGTTGGGTCATCGCCGTGTCACAGCGGAGGCGCGATATAATGGGCATCCTCCCCTGCCGAGGGGCGCTGCGACCGGATCCCTGAGACCGGCCAGGCTCGGCCAGGTGGCTTTGCAACAACGGCGCCCGGCCAGATGCGAGCATCCGCTCGCCCACAACMGGAGCTACTGCATGAATGCTGTTGCCAAGACCTTCTCCACCGAAGGCGATTACAAGATCCGCGACATCACCCTGGCCGACTGGGGCCGCAAGGAACTGGACATCGCCGAGCACGAGATGCCGGGCCTGATGTCCATCCGCCGCAAGTACCAGACCGAGCTGCCGCTGAAGGGCGTGCGCGTGACCGGCTCGCTGCACATGACCATCCAGACCGCGGTGCTGATCGAGACCCTGAAGGACATCGGCGCCGACGTGCGCTGGGCYTCGTGCAACATCTTCTCGACSCAGGACCACGCCGCYGCSGCSATCGCCGCCRCCGGCACSCCSGTGTTCGCCWKSAAGGGCGAGTCGCTGGAAGAGTACTGGGACTGCACCCTGGACGCGCTGACCTTCACCCTGCCCGACGGCACCCTGACCGGCCCGGAGCTGGTGGTCGACGACGGCGGTGACGTSACSCTGCTGATCCACAAGGGCTACGAACTGGAAAACGGCAGCACCTGGGTCGACGAAAAGGCCGCTTCGCACGAAGAGCAGGTCATCAAGAACCTGCTCAAGCGCGTGGCCAAGGAGCGCCCGGGTTACTGGGGCCGCGTGGTCAAGGACTGGAAGGGCGTTTCGGAAGAAACCACCACCGGCGTGCACCGCCTGTACCAGCTGGCCCAGGCCGGCACCCTGCTGATCCCGGCGATCAACGTCAACGACTCGGTCACCAAGAGCAAGTTCGACAACCTGTACGGCTGCCGCGAGTCGCTGGCCGATGGCCTCAAGCGCGCGATGGACGTGATGCTGGCCGGCAAGGTCGCCGTGGTCTGCGGCTACGGTGACGTCGGCAAGGGCTGCGCCGCGTCGCTGCGTGCCTACGGCGCGCGCGTGGTGGTCACCGAGATCGATCCGATCTGCGCCCTGCAGGCGGCGATGGAAGGCTTCGAGGTCAACACCATCGAATCCACCCTGGGCCGTGCCGACCTGTACGTCACCACCACCGGCAACAAGGACATCATCCGCATCGAGCACCTGAGCGCGATGAAGGACCAGGCCATCGTCTGCAACATCGGCCACTTCGACAACGAGATCCAGGTCGATGCGCTGGTCGACTTCCCGGGCGTGAAGCACGTCAACATCAAGCCGCAGGTGGACAAGTACATCTTCCCCAACGGCAATGCGATCTTCCTGCTGGCCGAAGGCCGCCTGGTCAACCTCGGCTGCGCCACCGGCCACCCGAGCTTCGTGATGTCCAACTCGTTCGCCAACCAGACCCTGGCCCAGATCGACCTGTGGGCCAACAAGGGCACCTACGAGAACAAGGTGTACCTGCTGCCGAAGAAGCTGGACGAAGAAGTGGCCCGTCTGCACCTGGAAAAGATCGGCGTGAAGCTGACCACCCTGAGCCAGGAACAGGCCGACTACATCGGCGTGCCGGTGGAAGGTCCGTTCAAGCCGGATCATTACCGCTACTGATGCCGTGCGCGGGGTCGGATTCCTTTCCGCAGGAAAGGGCTCTGACCCCAGCAACGGATGCACACGGACGGGCGCCTTCGGGCGCCCGTTCTGCATCCGGGCACCCGCCGCCGCGTTCCGCGCGTCCTGTCACAGAGCCCTAAGCAGTCGCTTGCTACGCTCTGTTCCCGCCAACGGCCCGGCGCGGGATGTTGCAATGCCCAGCCCGCCGCGCGGCCGCCACGGCACCCCCGTTCCATGGTTCGCCCCATGCCTGCCGCCCGCAGGCCATGCGCCAGGACGCAGACATCAAAGGATAGACATGCAGCGCAGCAGTGAACGTATGACCCGGGCCATCAAGCCCCTCATGACCCTGTGTTGGGTGGCCCTGCTGGCCGCCTGCACCCCGCCCTCCGGTGAAGCCCAGGCCACGACGCCTGCAGCCGCCACCGAACAGGCCAACACCGACGGCAAGGCGGCCAGCGCCCCGGCAGCGGCCGCCGGCAGCACCGCCTGCGCCAATCCGGCATCGCCGGTGCAGACCCTGATCTGCAACGACCCCGCCCTGTTGAAGCAGGAA
>NZ_JBFTNR010000584.1:0-2694 GCF_056665995.1 Stenotrophomonas sp. 05L44_2 | reverse complement strand
GTGCCACCAGGAGCCGCCGGGCATGGCCCGGCGCTACCGCTCTTGTTCTTGAAGAGCCAACCCTCCGCGCCCGCGGGATGTGGGGTGGGTGGCGGAGGGCCGGGCGGGGTAGGACCGTGAGGCGCATGGATGCGCCGATCGAGCTTACAGGGACGTACTTGCAGCGTGTCCTACCCCGCCCGGCCCTCCGCCACCCCAACCGATAGCCAGCAGGCGCAACGCTTTCCTCAATACACCCAACCCATTCAGCAAAGCCTATTGATAGGAATGAAATTAGTAGTATCCTATCTATTACTTATGGACCGACCCCTCGACGAGCGCACCGTGCTGCAGATGCAGCTCAGCTCCGGCCTGCTGTACGCAGGGCGGCAGTGGCAGCGCCTGGCCGACAGCCGGTTGGGCAGCTACGGCATCTCCACCGCCTGCACCATGCCCCTGCTGATGATCGGCCGCTCCGGCGGTGGCATCCGCCAGGTCGCGCTGGCGCAGCAGCTGGGCATGGAAGGCCCTTCCCTGGTGCGCCTGCTGGACAAGCTCTGCGCCAGTGGGCTGGTCCGCCGCGAATGCGATGCCAGCGACCGCCGCGCCAACCTGCTGTGGCTGACCGAGGAAGGCCAGGCGTTGGTGCGCGAACTGGAAGACCAGTTGATCGGCCTGCGCCAGGACGTGTTCGGCGAGCTTTCCATGGATGAACTGCATGCCGTGCTGAAGGCATGGCGCCTGCTGGCCGAGGCTGCCGACCGCATCACGTAAGCCCGTTGTCGGTGAATACCGCCGCTGCCGTGCATGCGCCAGCGGCTTTTGCCCGTTGCCGTTGTCCTGTTCCACCTCCCCTTCCCCTACCGTCCCCGCCCCTACCGATGCCCGGTGAATTCAGTCTCCACGGAGTGTTCGTCCCGACCCTGCTCGGGTTGATGGTGTTGGCCTACCTGGTCAACAGCGGCCTGCACGCGCTGCTGCAGCGTGCCGGTGCCTATCGCCACGTATGGCACCCGGCGCTGTTCAACCTGGCCTTGTACGGGATCGTGCTGGGCCTGCTGTTCCACCTCCTGCGTTGGATGCAATCGTGAACAAGATCGTGAAGAAGACTCTGCCGGTGCTGCTTACCTGCGCAGCCGTGATCGTCGCCCTGCTGGTGCTGCGCCAGCTGTGGGTCTACTACATGGATGAGCCGTGGACCCGCGACGCCCACGTCGGCGCCGACGTGGTGCAGGTCGCGCCGGATGTGTCCGGCCTGGTCGAAACGGTGCAGGTAGCCGACAACCAGGCAGTGAAAAAGGGCGACCTGCTGTTCGTGATCGATCGCGCGCGCTACCGCATCGCGCTGGAGCAGAGCCGCGCCAGCCTGGCCGAACGCCAGGCATCGGTCGCGCAGCTGCGCCGTGAGATAGGACGCGACCGCAGCCTGCAGGATCTGGTGGCCGCCGAGGACGCCGAAGTGCGCCGGGCCAAGCTGCAGGCCGCACAGGCCGCATTGGCCACCGCACAGGCCGCGGTCGACCTGGCCGAACTCAACCTGGCCCGCACCGAAGTGCGTGCACCGGCCAATGGCCGGGTCAACGACCGCACCATGCGCGTGGGCGACTACGTGGTGGCCGGCAAGCCGGTGCTGGCACTGCTGGATACCGGTTCGTTCCGCATCGATGGCTACTTCGAGGAAACCCGCCTGCGCGGCGTGGCCCCGGGGCAGCGCGTGGACATCCGCCTGATGGGCGAGGACACCCCTCTGCACGGCCATGTCGAAAGCATCGCCGCCGGCATCGAGGATCGCTACCGCAGCAATGGCAGCACCCTGCTGCCGAACGTGACCCCGGCCTTCGACTGGGTGCGGCTGGCGCAGCGCATCCCGGTGCGCATCGCCATCGACGAGGTGCCTGCCGGCGTGGAGCTGATCGCCGGGCGCACCGCCACGGTGACCGTGGATACCGGCCGCCACGTGCAGAACAAGAAGGCCGGCGCTGCGCCGACACAGGCGGGCCTGTGAACGCCGCCCTGCCCCGCCTTGGCCTGATCGTCGCGCTGGCCAGCCTGGCTGCGTGCAGAACCGTCGGCCCGGATTACGCATTGCCCGAGGGCTCGGCGTTCAAGCGGCCGCAGGCGAATGCYGCGTTCATCGATACCCACAACCCCGAAGTGGCTGCCAACCAGGCACTGCCGGCACGCTGGTGGTCGCTGTACAACGACCCGGTGCTGGATGGGCTGATCACCCAGGCGCTGCGCGACAACGTCGAACTGAAGGCTGCCGACGCGCATCTGCGCCGCGCTGCTGCGGTGTACGAGCAGGCGATGGACGCCGGTGGCTTCGAGTACGAGGCCGAAGCCGGCGTCAGCCGCGCACAGTTGTCGGCCGAGTCGTTCCTGCAGGAGCACGAGCTGCCGGTGATCAACCTGGCCGACGGCAAGTTCGCGGTGAGCTACCAGTTCGACCTGTTCGGCAAGCTCAAGCGCGGTGCCGAAGCAGCCCGCGCCGACGAACAGTCGGTGGCCGCTGCACGTGACCTGGCCCAGGTGAGCGTGGTGGCCGAGGTGGCCGACAGCTACCTGGAGATCTGCCACGCCAACCATGAGCTGCATGTCGCCGAGCATTCCCTGCAGCTGCAGCAGCGCAGCCGTTCGGTCACCCAGCGGTTGATCAGCGCAGGCCGCGGCACGCCGCCGGAACTGGCGCGCGCCAATGCCCAGGTCGCGCTGCTG
>NZ_JBFTNR010000583.1:0-2700 GCF_056665995.1 Stenotrophomonas sp. 05L44_2 | reverse complement strand
CCTCCACCCTGCTGCACGACGACGTGGTGGACGAATCCAGCCTGCGCCGCGGCCGCAGCACCGCCAATGCACTGTGGGGCAACGCGCCCAGCGTGCTGGTGGGCGACTTCCTGTACTCGCGCAGCTTCCAGCTGATGGTCGAGCTGGACCGGATGCCGGTGATGCAGATCCTGGCCGACACCACCAACCGCATTGCCGAAGGCGAAGTGCTGCAGCTGCTGCACGTGCACAACCCGGACACCGACGAAGCCGCCTACCTGCGCGTGATCGAGCGCAAGACCGCGGTGCTGTTCGCCGCCGGCACGCGCCTGGGTGCACTGGCCAGCGGCGTCGATGAAGCCACCCAGCAGGCCCTGTACGACTACGGCATGCACCTGGGCTACGCCTTCCAGATCGCCGATGACGTGCTGGATTATTCGGCCAACGCCGACGAGCTGGGCAAGAACCTGGGTGACGACCTGGCCGAAGGCAAGGCGACGCTGCCGCTGATCCATGCCATGGCCCATTCCGATGAGGCCACCCGCCAGCGCCTGCGCGCGATCGTGCAGAACGGTGATGCCTCGGCGATGCCGGAAGTGCTGGCGGCGATCCACGCCACGGGAGGTCTGGAATACAGCCGCCGTCGTGCCGAGGAATATGCAGAGGCCGCCGAACGGGCGCTTGACGGCCTGGGCRACAACGATGCCGTCGCCGCCCTGCGCGGCCTGGCCCGCTACGCGGTACAGCGTTCGCATTGATGGAGGAGTGCCGACCACCGGTCGGCACCTACAAGAACGGGTGGGTGCCGACCGTTGGTCGGCACACCTTTTCAACGCCTCTCGAACCGCTCCTCGAAGAACTCATCCAGTGCCTTCCAGGCGCGCTTGGCGGCGCGTTCGTTGTACTGGCAGCCCGGCGGGCTGTTGGCATCGCGCTCGGCAAAGCAGTGCACCGCACCGCTGTAGTTGGTGAACTCCCAGTCCACCTTGGCCGCATCCATTTCCTTCTGGAAACTGCCGATATCCTCGGCGGTCACGCTCTTGTCGTCGGCGCCGTTCAGCACCAGCACCGACGGGTGGCTGCCGCCGGCCTGCGCCGGCAAGGGGGAGCCGAGCCCGCCATGCAGGCTGACCACGCCCGCCAGCGGCGCGCCGGCGCGGGCCAGTTCCAGCACCGTGGTGCCGCCAAAGCAGAAGCCCACTGCGCCGATCCGGCTGGCGTCCAGCGGTGCCTTGCCCGCCTGCGCCTTCAGTACGTTGACCGCCTCCAGCGCCCGCGCCCGCAGCAGCGGCCGGTCATTGCGCAGCTTGGTCGCCACCGGTCCGGCCTCGGCATCGGTCTTCGGCCGCACGCCCTTGCCGTACACATCGGCCACCAGCACCACGTAGTCATCGCCCGCCAGCTGCTTGGCCTTCTCGATGGCCGATTCGTTCACGCCCTTCCAGTTCGGCACCATCACCAGGCCGGGACGCTTGTCAGCATCTCCATCGTCATAGACCAGTACGCCAATGAAGGTCGTGCCCTGGTGCTTCCACTCCACCGGCTGGGTCTTCATCGCCGCCCACGCTGGCATCGCTGCCAGCCCCAGTACCATCGCCACGCCGCAACGCCAACGGTTCATGCGCCTGCTCCAGAAAAAGGGGACGGAGGGGATTAAGCCGTAATCGCCCCTCCCGCGTCGCATTCTGCATTGGCGGCGTGACGCAGGTGTGGTTGGATACGACTTGATCCCCTCCGTCCCCTTTTTTCTGCATGAATCTTGTTGATCGCTTTCTGTCTGGATTGATCCCGCGGCTGCCCGAGGACGATGCCCCGCAATGGGCGTGGACCGAAGGCGCCAGCGAGGCCGACCTGCAACGGCTGCGCGCGCAGTGGCCGCAGGTGCCCGACAGCCTGGTCGAGCTGCTTTCGCGCGTGGACGGCACGCACTTCCGCGACTATCCGAAGGGCGAGGTCTGCGTGCTGATGCTGGGCTCGGACGTGGGCGACTACCCGTACTACCTGCGCTCCATCGCGCAGATCTTCGAAGACCAGCAGCAATGGGACGACAGCATCCGTTCCATCTACGAGGAATGGCTGGAAGAAGAACCGGAGATCCTCGATGCCGGCATCGATGCCGACCTGCCGATGAGCCGCCGCCTGTGCTTCTCGCACTGCATGAACAACGGCGGCACCTCGATGCTGTATCTGGATTTCGATCCCGCACCCGGCGGCAGCGTTGGACAGGTGGTGCGCTACCTGCACGACCCGGACAGCTACGCGGTCATCGCCCCCAGCTTCGATGCCTACCTGCAGCAGCTGATCGACCGCGACTACAGCTTCCTCGACGAGGAACGTTGACCGCGTCGTGGTGACGGCAGCCGGCGTGGGCTCGGCTCTCCAGTAGATCCACGCCATGCGTGGATGAAATCCCCGGGTTGCCGGCCACCGGCCGGCACGACCGTCAGGCGATCCCGATACCCGGAATCGCGCTGATCGTATCCGGGTCGAACCCGGCCAGCTCGGCGAAATGCCGCCCGCGTGCAACGTAATCGCGGTAGGCGCCATAGCTCGGCGCGCCCGGCGACAGCAGCACCACCCCACCCTGTTCGCCCAGTGCGCGACGCGCCAGCGACATCGCATCGGGCAGATCGGCAGCGGCATGCAGGCCGAAACGGCCGGCGTCGGCCAGCGGCTGCAGCATCGCGTGGATGCGCGGACCGTTGCTGCCCATGGTCACGA
>NZ_JBFTNR010000582.1:0-2701 GCF_056665995.1 Stenotrophomonas sp. 05L44_2 | reverse complement strand
GCTACCGCCTGCCCAGCGAGGCCGAGTTCGAGTACGCGATGCGTGCCGGCAGCAGTGGCCGCTACCCGTGGGGCGATGCCGGTCTGCCACCGGAAGGCAGTGGCAATTACACCGGCAGCAAGGATGTTTCGCCTTCGGGCAGGCATTGGCACAACGCCTTCGTCGGCTATGGCGATGGTTGGTGGGGACCGGCCCCGGTCGCCAGTTTCCAGGCCAACGCCTTCGGGCTGCATGACATGGGCGGCAATCTGAGCGAGTGGGTGGCCGATTGCTGGCATGCCAGCTATCGGCGCGCGCCGGCTGATGGTGTGGCGTGGTTCAACCCGGGCTGCCGTTCACGGGTGATCCGGGGTGGCAACTGGGCCAACGCGCCGGAGCAGACCCGGGCGGCGTGGCGGCAATCGCAGGATTCGGATACCACCAACGCGCGCATCGGCTTCCGGCTGGTGCGAGGGATCTGACGGGCACGACTGGATCGGCGCCGGTTTCACCCGCCGCAGGCAGCGCCGCACTAAGATTGCGCCGTACCCGCCGGCCGGCGGGGTCAGCCGGAAGACCAGCCGATGCGCAACGATCCTTTTTCCCGCTCGCCGCAGCAGCGGCGTGGCCTGTTCGGCAACATCCGCTGGTGGGTGCTGCTGCTGGCCGCCGGCTACGCGGCGTTCTACTGGTTCTCCAACCGTGCGGTCGACCCCTATACCGGCGAGAAGGTGCTGATCGACAGCAGCCTGGACGCCAGCCAGGAGAAGGCGCTGGGCCTGCAGGCCTACCAGCAGATCCTGTCGCAGGAGCGCCCTTTGGGCCCGAATGAACAGGTCTCGCGGGATGTCCGGGCGATTGCCGAGCGACTGATCGCCAAGGTGGACGTGGTCGAAACCGCGCTGGCGCAGGAACACGGGCTGCAGCCGGCACACTTCGCACGCGACTTCGAGTGGGAAGTGAACGTGATTCCGTCCGAGCAGGCCAATGCCTTCTGCCTGCCCGGTGGCAAGATGGCGGTCTACACGGGGCTGATCCCGGTGGCGCGTACCCGTGATGCGATGGCGGTGGTGATGGGCCATGAGATCGCCCACGCATTGCTGCGCCATGGTGCACAGCGCATGGCCCAGCAGAAGCTGACCCAGATCGGCCAGGTAGCCGGCGCCGCCAGTGGCATGGATGCGCAGCAGCAGCAGATGATGATGTCGGCGATGGGCTATGGGTATCTGTTGCCGTATGCACGCAGCCACGAGACGCAGGCCGATGAAGTGGGCCTGATGCTGGCGGCCGCAGCGTGCTTCGACCCGCGCGAGGCGGTGCCGCTGTGGCAGCGCATGGGCCAGGCCGGTGGTGGCCAGTCGCCGCCGGAGTTCGCCTCGACCCACCCCAATCCGGGTACCCGTATCCAGAACCTGCAGGCGTTGATGCCGAAGGCACTGGAGTATCGGCAGAAGTTCTGCGAGCAGGCCAGGTAAAGGGTGGTTCGGCAGGGCTGCGCCCTGCACCTGCCGAAGCGGTAGTGCCGGCCGCTGGTCGGCAACCTCAACAGCAAAAGCTGGCTTCCTGTGGGATGGCGGGGTGGGTCCGGTTGCGGGGGACGCCGTGAACCCGTCMATGGGGGCTTGGCCGCGGCATCCATGCCGCGGACACCCCCGCAACCGGACCCATCCCGCCTTCGACAGGTTCCCGCTGCTGTTGGTGGGTGTCGACCTTGGTCGACACGCTGCTGTTGGTGGGTGCTGACCGTTGGTCGGCACGCTGCTCTTGGTGGGTGTCGACCTTGGTCGACACGCTTGATCCGCGGCATGGGTGGATGGCGCTTGGGATGCGTGACGCGTCATTTCACCGGCGTCGGTTTTTTGGCCTATGGCTGCAGGGTCCAGCGGCCGGAATTCTGGCGCTGGCGTGGGGCGATGGGGCCGTCGTGCTGGGTGTAGATGAAGCGGCCCTGGTGGTCGGTCAGGCAGGTCAGCAGCAGGGTGTAGCGGGCGGGGCCGGCGGGGTGGGCTTCTGTCATCTGGATTTCCGCAATGTGCGGAGCCAGTTGCTGGTAACGGTAGCTGCCGCCGATGCGGAGGTCGGTGCCGAGGATGTGCAGCACGTACTGATTGCTGCCGAAGCTGACCTGCACCATGCGTCCGGCATTCGGATTATCTGGCTGGTACAGCGGATCGCTGAGGTTGGTGAACTGACGCTGGTCGAGTGTGGTGGGCAGCGTGCAGTTGGATGCTGCGGCCAAGGCCGGGCAGAGCAGGGCGGCAAGCAGAGTCAGGCGATGCATGGCGGAACCTCGTTGGGACGTCCTTGCCATGCTCCGCGGTGCGGTTGCGTTGTCTGTAGGAAAACGTGCAAATGCAGCGAAATATTCTCGGTACCGTCGCCCGTCATCCACGCATGGCGTGGATCTACTGAGCAATCCGGCCGCTGCCATGGACCCGTCGGGCCCGCCCGCGCATCAGGCGGACCCCCACAAACACCAACGCCCGGGCAAGCCCAGGCGTTCGTGCCCCCTTCATGCTGGTAACGCGTGTCAGCTGGCCAGTTCGGCCGCTTCGCGTTCGATGCCGTACTTGCGCAGCTTTTCCACCAGGGTGGTGCGGCGCAGGCCGAGCAGCTGGGCGGCGTGGGCAACCACGCCCTGGGTGCGTTCCAGTGCTTCGTTGATCAGGCCCAGTTCGATGTTGGCCATGTGGTTGCGCAGGTCCAGGCCGTCGTCCGGCAA
>NZ_JBFTNR010000581.1:0-2704 GCF_056665995.1 Stenotrophomonas sp. 05L44_2 | reverse complement strand
CCGTGAATCCATCCCTGGAGGCTTGGCCGCGGCATCCATGCCGCGGACACCCCCGCAACCAGACCCACCCCGCCTTCCACAGATTTCAGCGAGCTGCGGGTACGGCGTTCGGTGCCGCTGTTGGTAGGTGTCGACCTTGGTCGACACAGTAGATCCACGCCATGCGTGGATGGGTCTCCATCGGAATCGAGTATTTCGACAGTGCATCAAAATGCGTCCACGCACGGCGTGGATCTACCTGGGTTGGCTGCGCCCAAAAAAATCCCCGGCCGACCCGCATCGGCCGGGGATGATATCGCCACGCCCTTGGAGAGCGTCTCTACCGTAACGCTTTCCTGCAGTGGTGGTGATCGCCTCTGGCGATGACGACCAAGCCAGCAGGTATCAGCCTGCCAGCGGCAGGCAGACGTCGGCACGCAACTGGTGGACAGGCACCTGTTCGGGATCATCCAGGAAGTGGAAGTACAGTGGCGCTTCGGCAAGCGCGTGCCCACTGTCCGGCCACCAGTCGCGCAGCAGCGCATCCCCCACGGCCTGCAGCTGCTCATAGGGGCCGACATGGTGGACGACCGCATGCGGACCGACGCCGAGGGCCTGCCGCCGCAGCGGCGACGAAAGTTGTGGCAGCGCGGTGGCAAATCCCATCCCGCAGTCGAAGCGGTGCGCCTGCGCGGGTACGTCCCGGTGGTCATCGATGGCGATGCCCACCAGGTGTAGCAGATCGTCGGCCAGCCCTTGCGCCTGCGCCCATTGGTACAGGCGGCCGAAGCTGGCATCGAGATCACCGAAGGCCCCCTTCGCGCGTAGCAGCACGACCTCGAACGGCTGAAGCGCGCGCACTTCCACCTTCAGCGGGGCGGCGGTCACTGCGTCCACGTCGGCCGGTGGATGCGCCAAGAGCTGCTGCCACTGCTGCCGCAGCGCTGCATCGGCGCGCAGCGCGCGCGGGGTGGTATCCAGGCGCTGCCTGCAGCGCCGCGCAAGGGCCTGCGCACTCTCATATCCAGCGGCCAGCGCAGCGTCGGTGACGCTTGCATCGGGCTGCTGCAGCGCCTGCAGGGCGTTGAGCAGGCGCAGCCGGTCCAGCGTCTGTCCGGGGCTTTCCCCGGTCAGTGCCCGGTACAGGCGCTGGAAGTGATAGGGCGACTGATGGGCGACAGTCGCCAGTGACGCTACATCCGGCAGTGCCTGCTGCTCACGCAGGCAGCCCTGCAGATGGTCGATGACCCGTTCGATTCCCTGCGCCTGGCGCAGGCCTGCAAGCCGCTTCATGACCATCTCCGCTGAGGACCTGGCTGCGATCGTGCCTGATCCTTTAGCGGGGTGCGTGACCGATCCTGCGCGATTGCCCGCCCTCAGGCCTGGGCGAGAGCCTGTTCTAGGTCCGCGCGCAGATCACCGATGTGCTCGATGCCGATCGACAGGCGCACGGTGTCCTCGCTGACCCCGGCCCTGGCCAGTTCGGCCGCATCCAGTTGGCGATGGGTGGTCGACGCAGGATGGGTGGCCAGTGACTTGGCATCGCCCAGGTTCACCAGCCGGGTGAACAGTTTCAGGGCATCGAGGAAGCGGGCGCCGGCAACGCGCCCGCCCGGCAGTCCGAAGGTCAGCACACCGGAGCCATGCCCGCCCAGATAACGCTGCGCCGCCGCGTGTTCGGGGTCGTCGGCCAGCCCGGCATAACGCACCCACGCCACCTTCGGATGCGCGCGCAGGTACTGCGCCACAGCCAGCGCATTGGCGTTGATCCGCTCCATGCGCAGCGCCAGGGTCTCGATGCCCTGCAGGATCAGGAAGGCGTTGAACGGTGACAACGCTGCGCCGGTATTGCGCAACGGCACTACCCGCGCACGGCCGATGTAGGCCGCCGCGCCGAGCGCTTCGGTATAGACCACGCCGTGATAGCTCGGATCGGGCTGGTTCAAGCGGGCGAAGCGTTGCGGCTGTGCCGTCCAGTCGAAGCGGCCGGAATCGACGATCGCCCCACCCAAGCTGGTGCCGTGGCCACCGAGGTACTTGGTGAGCGAGTGCACCACGATGTCGGCGCCATGTTCGAACGGGCGCAGCAGGAATGGCGTGGCCACCGTGTTGTCGACGATCAACGGCACGCCGGCCGCATGCGCGACCTCGGCGATGGCGGCGATGTCGGTGACGTTGCCGCGCGGGTTGCCGATCGATTCGACGAACACCGCCTTGGTGCGTTCATCGATCAAGGCCGCGAACGCCGACGGGTCAGCCGGATCGGCGAAACGCGCCTGGATGCCGTACTGCGGCAGCGTGTGCGCCAGCAGGTTGAGGCTGCCGCCATACAGCGCACTGGCAGCGACGATGTTGTCGCCGGCCTCGGCAATGGTCTGGATCGCATAGGTGATCGCGGCCTGCCCGGAAGCCAGTGCCAACGCGCCGATGCCCCCTTCCAGCGCCGCAACGCGCTGCTCCAGCACGTCGGTGGTGGGGTTCATGATGCGCGTATAGATGTTGCCCGGCACCTTCAGGTCGAACAGGTCCGCCCCGTGCTGGGTGTCATCGAAYGCRTAGGCCACGGTCTGGTAGATSGGCACSGCCACCGCRCGGGTGGTCGGGTCSGGGSRGTAGCCGCCGTGMACGGCCAGGGTTTCCAGTTGCCACTGCGGATCGCTCATTGCGCCAGGCTCCTTCCGGGGAAACGCCCACCATAGGCCAGCCATCGACCGCCATTGAGAGC
>NZ_JBFTNR010000580.1:0-2714 GCF_056665995.1 Stenotrophomonas sp. 05L44_2 | reverse complement strand
ATGCTGGTGGCCGACCGAAATGCGGTAGGTCTCCATGCCCTGCTCCGGTGCACCGCGCGGCGGCACGTCACGGCGCGGGCGCTGCTCGAAGCCACCCTCGGCATCGTCACGACGCGGGCCACGCTCGAAGCGCGGGCCGCGCTCGTTGCGGTCGCCACGTTCCGGGCGCTCAGTGCGCTCGAAACGCTCGCGCGGCGCACGCTCTTCGCGCGGTGCACGCACCGGCGGCTGCAGCAGGAACGGGGTATCGCCCTGCATCATCTTCGCCAGTGCGGCGGCCACTTCGATGGCCGGCACGTTCTGTTCGGACTCGAAACGCTCCAGCAGCTGGCGGTAGAAGTCCAGGCCGCCCTGGCCCAGCGTCTCGGTGATGCGCGAGGTGAACTTGTTGATGCGGTTGTCGTTGACCGCTTCCACGCTCGGCAGCTGCATTTCTTCGATCGGCTGGCGGGTCGCACGCTCGATCTGGCGCAGCATGYCCTTTTCGCGCGGGGTGGCGAACAGGATTGCTTCACCGCTGCGGCCGGCACGGCCGGTACGGCCGATGCGGTGCACGTAGCTTTCGGTGTCGTACGGGATGTCGTAGTTCAGCACGTGGCTGATGCGTTCCACGTCCAGGCCACGAGCAGCCACGTCGGTGGCGACCAGGATGTCCAGCTTGCCTTCCTTCAGCATGGCGATGGTGCGCTCACGCTGGGCCTGCTGCATGTCACCGTTGATGGCGGCAGCGGCCAGGCCACGGGCCTGCAGCTTGCTGGCCAGCTCTTCGGTGCCGGCCTTGGTGCGCGCGAAGACGATCATCGCGTCGAACGGCTCGACTTCGAGGATGCGGGTCAGCGCGTCCAGCTTGTGCATGCCGCTCACCCACCAGTAGCGCTGGCGGATGTTGGCCGAGGTGGTGGTCTTGGTCGCGATGGTGACTTCGACCGGGTCCTTCAGGTAGGTCTGCGCGATACGACGGATGGCCGGCGGCATGGTGGCCGAGAACAGCGCCACCTGGCGCTTCTCCGGCAGCTTCTTCAGCACCGCTTCGACGTCGTCGATGAAACCCATGCGCAGCATTTCATCGGCTTCGTCCAGCACCAGCGTCTTCAGCTCGGACAGGTCCAGCGTGCTGCGGTTCAGATGGTCGATGACGCGGCCGGGGGTACCGACCACGATGTGCACGCCGCGGCGCAGGGCCGTCAGCTGCTGGCCGTACGGCTGGCCGCCGTACACCGGCAGCACGCGGAAACCGGGGATCTTGGAGGAATAGGACTGGAACGCCTCGGCAACCTGGATGGCCAGCTCGCGGGTCGGGGCCAGCACCAGGGCCTGCGGCTTGATCTGCTGCAGGTCGATGTTGGACAGCACCGGCAGCGCGAAGGCCGCGGTCTTGCCGGTACCGGTCTGGGCCTGGCCCAGCACGTCGCGGCCTTCCAGCATCGCCGGGATGGTGGCAGCCTGGATCGGCGACGGCGTTTCGTAGCCGATGGCAGTGACAGCCTGCATGACAGAATCGGACAGGCCGAGCTGCGCGAACTGCAGCTGCGCTTGGGTTTCTTGGGACATGGGGAACTCCGAAGGCACTGCCACGAGCATGGCAGGCGAAAAAAAAGGGGGATTCCGCGCTTTGGGCGCCCTTCTTATCGCGTGCCCTGGCGCTGCTCGGTTGGAGCTGAGGTTTTACTCGCTCAGAGCGGAATGATACCGCACTGTGCCTGAACAAGGTGTACAGGAAGCCAACGGCATGCCGTTACGGCCCGCCGTGGCGCACAATAGGCGCCCATTTTACCGCCGCGGGCCCCTGTCCTGCAGCGCCTGCCCCAGGAWACCCGYTCCATGCAGAYCCTCGAATTYGAMCTSGACRGCGAYTACGTCGARCTCAAGCAGTTGCTSAAGCTGGCCGACCTGGTCACCAGCGGCGGCGAAGCCAAGATGGTCATCAGCGAAGGCCTGGTGCTGGTCGATGGCGAGGTCGAGCTGCGCAAGGCCTGCAAGATCCGCGCAGGCCAGGTGGTCGAGTTCAACGACAGCCAGATCCGCGTCCTGGCCGCCGCGTAAGTCACCGCGTGGCCGTCAGGCCACGCGCTGTGTCAGGTGGGCGGCAATCAACTGCCGGAACGGTGCCACCCCCTGCGCTACCCGCAACCCGGCCGCCCGCAACAGGCGCGCCGGACGACGGTCGTCGGTATACAGGCTGGCAATCGCATTGGTCGCTTCATACAGCGGCCGCGCCGCCAGCCGATGCCCCCGCTGGTAGCGGCCCAGCATGCCGGCCGCGGCGATGTCCGCTCCACGTCGCTGCTGCTCGGCGATGCCCTGCGCCAGCCGCTGCGCGCTGGCCAGGCCCAGGTTGAAACCATGTGCGGTGACCGGGTGCATGCCCACTGCGGCATCACCGATCAGTGCCGAACGTTCGCCGACAAAGCGGTGCGCATATACCCCGACCAGGGGATAGGCCTGTGGCGTGGCCACCGGCTGCATGCGTCCCAGGCGGTGTTCGAAGAAGCCGCTGATGGCCTCCCCGAACGCGATCTCATCCATCGCCAGCAGCGCTTCGATCTGCCGGGGCGGCAGGGTGATCACCGCCGATGCCTGGCCTTCGTTGAGCGGCAGCAGCGCCATCGTGCGGCCATAGCCGAACCACTCCCACGCCGTGTGGTGGTGATCGCGCTCGACCTGCATCCTGCAGACCAGCATCGATTTGCCGAAGTCACGCATCTGCGCACCGA
>NZ_JBFTNR010000579.1:0-2719 GCF_056665995.1 Stenotrophomonas sp. 05L44_2 | reverse complement strand
GTGATGCCCTGCCCGGTCACCTTGGGCGCACTGCGGCCGAACAGCTTGGCGTGGATGCTGGAGCCCGACAGGATGGACGCCGTCTTGTCGTTGAAGCCCAGGCCGCGGAAGCCCTTGTCCGCCAGCCCGACGGCGCCGGCCGTGGCGATCTTGCCCGCCCAGCTCTCGCCGTTGGCAATGTCCCAGCCCTGATCGAACAGCTCGGCATTCTTCATCATGCCGGCGACGACCCAGCCGATGATCGGCACCGCTGCCGCAGCGGTCGATGCGGCACCAGCACCAGCCGCCGCGGTCCCGCTCGCTGCAGAGGCGCCGCCGCCGGCGAACGCAGCCACGTTGTTGCCAAAGCCCGCGAGGCTACCGGCACTGATTCCGCTGCTCGCAGCACCTGCGCCAGCGCTGAACAATCCCTGCCCCTTCGACAGCAGGCCGGCGATGTTGCTCAGGTTCTTGCCACCGGCGGCCGATCCGTTGCCGCCGAATAGACCCATGAGGCTGTCCAGGCTGAAGCCGCCACCCTTGCCACTGATCCCATTCATGATCTGCGTCTGGATCGGGATAATCAGCTTCTGCTTTGCGATCTCGGCAATCATGTCCCGCAGCCCGCGCTTCGCCGCGTTCTTGAGGCCATCCCACAGATCGTCGAATTTGCGCATTCCATCCACTGCAAAGTCGGCGAACGCATCGACACCGTCGGCTAGGCCAGAGACGATTACGTTGGCCATCGCCTCGACGTGCGCTGCGGATTCCTCAACCTGCAGCGACAGTTCCGCAGCAGCTGCTGCCGCCGCCAGCATGGACTGCTCGTAGTCCTCGTAGCTGGCTGCCCCCTTGGCCAGCGCCAGTGCCTCCTTGCTGCCGGCCGCCTCGACTGCCTTCTGCAGTTCGTCGCGCATGTCCTTTTCGTTCACCAGCTGTCGGCGATACAGCTCGCGGGCGCGCCCAACCTTGCCCAGCATGACCAGCTCAGTATCGAACGTCGCCAGCAGCTGCTCAGGCCCGGCCATAGCCTTTTCAACTTCCGCAGCGACTTTGGCGTACTCCACTGCGCTCTGGCCCATGAGCACATTGGCGTCGGCCTGGGCAATGTTGCCCTTGGCCAGCAGCTCGTTGTACTCGGCCATGTTGCCAAGGTGTTTAGCCATGGCCTCGGCCAACGGCCCCTCCATGGCGCCGGCGGCTTCTTGTGCTTGCTGCCTGTAGCGTGCGATTTCCTCGGCGCGGCGCTTTGCCTCGTTGTCCGATCTTTCTCGATCAGACTTCCCAATATTTCCCGTAGGCTTGTAGCCAACCGAGTTCGACTTGAGGGCGGAATCAGGCAGCATCTGCCCGTTGTCAATCAGGGTGACTTGGGGCCCATATCGACGTGTCAACTCGCGCTGGATGCGAAGGCGCTCTGCAAGAAGCCGCTCAGCTTCCTTGTCGCGTTGGGGAGAGGGAGCCTCGACCGTGAGCAGCAGTCGGCGCCTTGCGCCAAGGTCGCCCATCTGCTCATTGAGCGCATCTTCTGTAGCGCTACTGAGAGCACCTGGAGCGGCACCCTCCAAGGCCTGAAGTTCCGCCATGCGGCCAATCAGATTGACGATCTGAACTGCACCGCTGGCCATCTCGCCCGTAAGCTCCGCGACCCAACGGGTGACGCTCGCGAACGCATTCCGCGTCTGCTGCGAAGCCATGAACTCTGTCAGGTTGTTCAGCTCGGGCAGCAGCTCCTCCGCGACACTGACCTTGAGCCCCTTCATCGCAAGGTCCGCTTCCTGCGTGATCTCGCGGAGGCGAACTGTCGCTTTCGACGTGTTCCCGTCAATGATCGCCCCCGCTGCTGCGGCGGCATCGCCCCACTGCTTGAACCCGGCACTGCTGTTCCGCAGGAGGGGAATCAGATGGGCCGAGTCACTGGCGATGGCCTCCATGTAGGTGACCATTTCCGATTGCGAAAGGTTCGCTCGCTCCAGGCTATTGAAGAACAATCCAAGTGCATCGGGACCTGAAAGGGTTCGGAACTGCTCAGCCGTTACCCCCGTGCGCTTGGCAATGTTCTCGAAGAAGTCGGCCATCGCGCCGCCGCCCGTCTGGACGTAGTCGCCGATCTTGTCCTGCACATCCTTGAAAATGTCCGCCAATTTCTCATGACTAATTCCGACCACGTTGGCACCCGCAGCCATACGTTGGAAAGTCTCTGAGCTACTGCCCGAGAGGGATGCAAGGCGCTCGTACTGAACTCCGAGTTCAGCCACCTCACGTGTCCAGGCTACTGCCGCCGCGCTTGTGCTCGTGATGCCTGCCGAAAGAGCCAAACCAATGGCCGTGCCAGCCTTCTTGGCAATAGCCTGCATGCGGTTCATCGATTGCTCGAACTGCCGAGCGGCTTGACCGGCGTCCTTTACAAAGGAGCCGGTCTTCATCAAAAGATCGACGGTGAGTGTGTAAAGAGACATTGCGGCTCCAGAAACGAAGAAGCCCCGCTCATGGCGGGGCTTTAGGTGGGCGCCGGTAACTCCGGCCTATCTACCCATGATCTGCGATTGGTGGCGCTCAGCCTGAATGACGCGAGCCAGCGCAACCAAGAAAATGCCGAACGCGATTGCGCCGACCCCCATGGTTGCCTTGGTGAGCATCAATGCTCCGGCCAATGCGGCCAAGAGCCCAAGAACTGTCAGCAGGATGTACATCGTTCCCTCTCTGCTTTGATTGTCCGGGAATGATGCCACTGTTGGAG
>NZ_JBFTNR010000578.1:0-2719 GCF_056665995.1 Stenotrophomonas sp. 05L44_2 | reverse complement strand
GCGTGACATGGTGCAGCCACGACGTGCGTTGCACGCSGCGCTGRTYTCGCGCATCAAGATCATGGCSCAYCTGGAYATCGCCGARAAGCGYYTRCCGCAGGAYGGGCGCATTGCGATCCGCGTGGGTGGCCGGCCGCTGGATATCCGCGTCTCCACCGTGCCCACCGGGCACGGCGAACGGGCGGTGCTGCGCCTGCTGGAAAAGGATGCCGGGCGGTTGCAGCTGCAACGCCTCGGCATGGCCGACGATACGCTGGCCACCTTCACCGGGTTGATCCGCCAGCCGCATGGCATCGTGCTGGTGACCGGGCCGACCGGCAGCGGCAAGACCACATCGCTGTATGCGGCACTGGGGCAGCTCGACAGCAGCACCAGCAACATCCTCACGGTGGAAGACCCGGTGGAGTACGACTTCGCCGGCATCGGCCAGATCCAGGTCAACGCGCGCATCGGCATGAGTTTCGGCACGGCGTTGCGCGCGATCCTGCGCCAGGATCCGGACACCATCATGATCGGTGAGATCCGTGACCTGGAAACGGCGCAGATCGCGGTGCAGTCGTCGCTGACCGGCCACGGCGTGCTGGCATCGCTGCATACCAATGATGCGATTTCGGCGGTGACCCGACTGGCGGACATGGGCGTGGAACCTTTCCTGCTGGCCTCATCGTTGCGTGGCGTGCTGGCGCAGCGGCTGGTGCGCAGGCTGTGCCTGCAGTGCCGGCGTGCCGAAGTGGATGCCGAGGGCCGCACCGTGTGGCGGGCCGTAGGCTGCCCCGCCTGTGCGAACAGCGGCTACCGCGGGCGCACCGGTATCCACGAACTGTTCGTGGTGGATGAGCGCGTGCGGGCACTGATCCATGAAGGGCAGGGCGAACCTGCGCTGCGCGAGGCCGCGCGGCGCGCCGGCATGCGCACCCTGCGCCAGGACGGGCAGCGCTGGGTCGACAGCGGGGTGACTACGCTGGAGGAGATCCTGCGCGTGACCGGCGACGACTGAGGCGCGCATGGCACTGTTCGACTACCAGGCCGCCAACGCGCAGGGGCGCATCGAGAWGGGACAGCTGGACGCCGACAACGCGCGCGGCGTGCGCCAGCAACTGCGCGGGCGTGGGCTGACACCGGTACAGGTATCAGCCGCACGCAGTGCTGGCAGTGGCTGGGGCACGCGCAGGCTGTCGGCCAGCGAACTGGCCTGGGCCACGCGGCAACTGGCCAGCCTGCTGGCCGCCAGCCTGCCGCTGGAAAGCGCATTGAGCGCCGTGATCGAACAGGCCGAACGCCCGCACGTTGCGCAGGCACTCACTGCGGTGCGTGCCGATGTGCGCGGCGGCCAACGGTTGACCGTGGCGCTGGCGGCGCGGCCGCGCGACTTTCCCGCGATCTATCGTGCCCTGGTGGGTGCCGGCGAGGATTCCGGCGATCTGGCGCGGGTGATGGAGCGCCTGGCCGACTACATCGAAGAGCGCAACGCGCTGCAGGCGAAGGTGCTGACGGCGTTCATCTACCCGGCGGCGATCAGCCTGGTGTCGGTGGCGATCGTGATCTTCCTGCTCAGCTACGTGGTTCCCCAGGTAGTGACTGCGTTCGTGCAGGCGCGCCAGACGCTGCCGATGCTGACCCAGGTGATGCTGGCTGCCAGTGCGTTCGTACGCGCATGGGGCATATGGACGGGGATCGGTATCGGCGCGCTGGTGGTGGGCTGGCGGCTGGCGCTGCGGCGGCCGGATCTTCGCCTGCGCTGGGACAGCCTGCTGCTGCGCGTACCGATGGTGGGCCGCTTCGTGCTGGGCGTGAACAGCGCACGCTTCGCATCGACACTGGCGATCCTGCTTGATGCCGGTGTGCCCTTGCTGCGCGCACTGGACGCCGCACGACAGACACTGGGCAATGCGCTGCTGGCGCGCTGTGCCGATGATGTGGCCGCACGCGTGCGCGAAGGTACTTCGCTTGGCGCTGCGCTGAAGGTGCAGAAAGTGTATCCGCCGATCCTGGTGCATCTGGTGGCCAGTGGCGAGAAGACCGGTACCTTGGCACCGTTGCTCGACCGCGCTGCACAGACCATCTCACGCGAGATTGAACGCCGCGCGATGGCACTCACTGCATTGCTGGAGCCCACGATGATCCTGGTGATGGGGGGCGTGGTGCTGACCATCGTGCTGGCCGTGCTGATGCCGATCATGGAAATGAACCAGCTGGTGCAGTGATGCGCGAAGCGCATCACGGGTAGCGACGCGCCATGCCCGGCGAGCGCGCAGCGCGGCAGGCTTTCGATTCTCCACACAATCCTCCACACCTTTTCTCGATCTTCCACAGGTTTCTTAAGCGGCCTGTCATCGGCGGCGACCAGCATGTCCCTGTCGCCGCAGAGTGGGCTGGGAGGCCCTCGGCGGCAGCAGGCGTGTAGTGACCGTTCCTCCCTTGGTGTTTCACCTTCGCAGTAAACCCTTCAGGAGAAGATCATGACCAAGTACAAGACCCTGGCCGCGCTGGTTGCTACCGCGCTGCTCGCCACTGCTGGTGCCGCGTCGGCCCAGACCGCTGTCACCGGCGGCGGCGCTTCGCTGCCGGCCGACCTCTACAAGGGCCAGGCCGACAGCATCCTGCCGGCCAACTTCAGCTACGCCGTGACCGGTTCGGGCACCGGCAAGAAGGCCTTCCTGGAAAACAACTCGGCGCTGTTCTCGACCACCGGTACCGTGCATTTCGCCGGCAGCGACTC
>NZ_JBFTNR010000577.1:0-2727 GCF_056665995.1 Stenotrophomonas sp. 05L44_2 | reverse complement strand
GGCGTACCCCCATCACCATGAAGGACGTGCCGGAGAAGCTGAAACAGGCGTTCCTGGCCACCGAGGATGCCCGTTTCTACGAGCACGGCGGCGTGGACTACAAGGGCATCGGTCGCGCGGTGTGGCTGCTGGCCACCACCAACGACAAGCGCGTGCCCGGTGGCTCCACCATCACCCAGCAGGTGGCCCGCCAGTTCTTCCTCAGCTCCGAGTACAGCTATACCCGCAAGCTGGCCGAGATCCTGCTGGCGCGCAAGATCGAGTCCGAGCTGAGCAAGGACGAGATCTTCGAGCTGTACCTGAACAAGAGTTTCTTCGGCAACCGCGCCTACGGCGTGGCCGCCGCCGCCGAGTTCTACTACGGCAAGAAGCTGGGCGAGCTGGACCTGGACGAGATGGCCTCGCTGGCCGGCATCCCCAAGTTCCCGTCCTCGGGCAACCCGATCTCCAACCCGGAGCGCGCCCGCCAGCGTCGTGACAACTATGTGCTGCAGCGCATGGCCGACCTGAAGTTCGTCAGCCAGGCCGAGGCCGATGCGGCCAAGGCCGTGCCGATGCACGCCACCGCCCACGAGCCGCCGGTGCAGGTCGATGCCCCGTACGTGGCCGAGCTGGTGCGCCAGGAAATAATCGCCCGCTTTGGCGGCGACGTGGTCAACAAGGGCTACCACGTCACCACCACCATCGATTCGACCCTGCAGACCGCCGCCAACCTGTCGGTGCGCGACGGCCTGCTGCTGTACGACCATCGCCACGGCTGGCACGGCGTGGAGAAGCAGGTACAGCTGGGCGCCGGCGACGACGCCGCGGCCCTGGCCGAGCACCTGCGCGGCATGTTCGGCCAGGCCGGCCTGCTGCCGGCGATCGTCGCCAGCACCGGCGCCGACGGCAGTGCCACCGTGGTGCTGGCCAACCGCAGCGAGATCGTGCTGCCGGCCGGTGCCGCCAAGTGGACCAACAAGAGCCCGGCCAAGCTGGTGCAGCGCGGCGACATCGTGCGCGTGCGCGCTGGTGCCAAGGAGGGCGAATGGCTGCTCGACCAGCTCCCGCGCGGCCAGTCCGCCCTGGTTTCGCTGGACGCCCACAGCGGCGCCCTGAAGGCGCTGGTCGGTGGCTTCAGCTTCTCCGGCAACAAGTTCAACCGTGCCACCCAGGCCCGTCGCCAGCCCGGCTCGAGCTTCAAGCCGTTCGTCTACGCGGCCGCCTTCGACAAGGGCTACAACCCGGCCTCGATCGTGCTCGACGCCCCGGTCGTGTTCCGCGACCGCCGCGGCAAGACCTGGGCACCGCAGAACGACGGCGGCGGCTTCCGCGGCCCGATGCGCCTGCGTGAAGCGCTGGTGCAGTCACGCAACCTGGTCTCGGTGCGCCTGCTTGATGGCATGGGCGTGGACTACGCGCGCAAGTACATCAGCCAGTTCGGCTTTGCCGAATCCGAGCTGCCGCCGAACCTGTCGATGTCGCTGGGTACCGCCTCGCTGACCCCGCTGTCGGTGGCCCGCGGCTACGCCGTGTTCGCCAACGGCGGCTCACGCGTGGACACCTGGCTGATCGACCAGGTCAACGACCGCGATGGCAACCTGGTGTTCAAGGAAAACCCGGCGATGGCCTGCCGCGACTGCGCCGGCAGCAGCGACCAGCCGGTGAACCAGGTCGTGGACGGCTTCAACTTCGGCGCCCCGGCACCCAAGGTCGATGCCACCGCCGCTGCCAAGCCGGAAGCCAAGACCGAAACGCCGGCCGCACCCGCCAACCCGGACGCGCGTACCGCACCGCGTGCGATCGACGCCCGCACCGCCTACCAGCTGGTGTCGATGATGCGCGACGTGGTCCAGCGCGGCACCGGCGCGCAGGCCAAGGTACTTGGCCGCGAAGACGTGGGCGGCAAGACCGGCTCCACCAATGATCACCGTGACGCCTGGTTCTCCGGCTTCGGCGGCCCGTACGTGACCACCGTGTGGGTGGGCCGCGACGACTTCCGCTCGCTGGGCTACCGCGAATACGGTGGCAAGGCCGCCCTGCCGATCTGGATCGACTACATGCGCACCGCGCTGAAGGACACCCCGATCGCACAGAACGAACCGCCGAGCGGCATGGTCCAGGCCACCCTCAACGGTGCGGTGGAGTGGGTGAAGGTGGAAGACATGGATCGCCTGACCGACTACGACCTCAACCTGCAGAGCACCCCGCAGGCTGACGCGGCCGCGTTCGATATCTTCTGAAGCCAGGCGGGGTGGGTGCCAACCGTTGGTTGGCACCATGGCCCGACGTTGCCTTGGTAGTCGCCAACCTTGGTTGGCGCCGATGCATTCGCCGGGCATGGCCCGGCGCTACCCCGCTAGATGCCAACCTTGGTTGGCGCCGATGCATCCGCCGGGCATGGCCCGGCGCTACCATGCCGCACCCGTCGGGCGCCCTCTCCCGGTAGCGCCGGGCCATGCCCGGCGAGCGTAGCGGCACCTGTGCGAAATACCCACGCAGATGTCACACGCCTGCGCTAGTCTGTGGCCAGGTCGCAACAGGGAGTCATCGCATGCACCGCGCTCACCAGCATGCTGCCAGCCAGACCCGCGAACGGCGTCATCGCCTCGCCCACGAAGCCGCCCGGCTGATGGCCGAAGGCGGAATCCGCGACTTCCACCAGGCCAAACTCAAGGCTGCCAGCCGCCTTGGCATCCACGACGATGCTTCCCTGCCCCGCAACGTCGAGATCGAACAGGCCCTGCG
>NZ_JBFTNR010000576.1:0-2729 GCF_056665995.1 Stenotrophomonas sp. 05L44_2 | reverse complement strand
CAGCCGTTCAGCACCGGCGTGGGCGGGGTGGCAGCATCGCCGCTTGGCGGGGCCAGCGCCTCCAGCGTGAACAGCGCATCGGGCAGGCGCTTGAACTGCTCGGCCAGCTCCATCAGGAACTCGTTCATTGCCGAGCTGCGCCGCCAGATCATGGCGATGCGACGGCTGGGACGGCCCTCGCCGACGAAGTCGAGCAGGCGGATGTTGTTCGAGCGTGGCACCGGCGGCTGTACCGACAGGCTGGGCAGCAGGGTGATGCCCACGTCGGCGGCGACCATCTGTCGCAGCGTTTCCAGGCTGGTGGCGCGGAATTCGGATTTTTCGTTGGCGCCGAACAGTCGACAGACTTCCAGCGCCTGGTCACGCAGGCAGTGGCCGTCTTCCAGCAGCAGCAGCTTCTGCGTGGCCAGTTCCTGTACGTCCAGATGCTCGCGCGTGGCCAGCGGGTGGCGGCCGGACACGGCCAGCAGGAACGGTTCCTCGAACAGGAATTCGGCGTGCAGCTGGTCGTCGATCACCGGCAGTGCCAACAGCGCGGCGTCGAGCCTGCCTTCGCGCAGGCGCTCCAGCAGCACATCGCTCTTTTCCTCCACCAGCAGCAGTTCCAGCTCGGGGAAGCGCGTGCGGATGCGCGGAATCACGTGCGGTAGCAGGTATGGGCCGAGGGTGGGGAAGATCCCCAGGCGCACCGTGCCCGCTTCGGGATCGCGGCTGCGTCGCGCCGCTTCTTTCAGCTGCTCCACTTCGGCCACGATCACCCGTGCCCGCGCGGCCGCTTCGTGGCCGGCGGGGGTCAACATCACCTTGCGCGGTGCGCGTTCCACCAGCGGCAGGCCCAGTTCCTCTTCCAGCTTGCGGATCTGGGTCGACAGCGTGGGCTGGCTGACGAAGCAGGAGGCGGCGGCCCGGCCGAAGTGCTTGTGATCGGCCAGGGCCACCAGGTATTTCAGGTCACGCAGGTTCATCCTCAGACCTCTCGGGGTACTGCACCGGCAGGGCGTGCCCAGCCGGTTGATGGTGCTCCCGATGGCCTGGGAACGTTGGATCAGGCCGCTTCGGCCACCGCACCGCTGCTCTTGGGAACCGAGGAGCGGATCAGGTGATCGAAAGCGCTCAGTGCGGCGGTCGAACCGGCGCCCATCGCGATGATGATCTGCTTGTAGGGTACCGTCGTGCAATCGCCCGCGGCGAACACACCCGGCAGATTGGTCTGCCCGCGGTCATCGATGACGATCTCGCCACGCGGCGAAAGGGCCACGGTGTCCTTCAGCCATTCGGTGTTCGGCAGCAGGCCGATCTGCACGAAGATGCCTTCCAGTTCGACGCGATGGGAGTCGCCGCCGACACGGTCCTTGTAGACCAGGCCGGTGACGCGGCTGCCGTCGCCCAGCACTTCGGTGGTCTGCGCGCTGGTCAGCACGGTGACATTGGCCAGGCTGCGCAGCTTCTTCTGCAGCACTTCGTCGGCACGCAGGCTGGAATCGAACTCCAGCAGGGTCACATGCGACACGATGCCGGCCAGATCGATGGCCGCTTCAACGCCGGAATTGCCGCCGCCGATCACCGCCACGCGCTTGCCCTTGAACAGCGGGCCGTCGCAGTGCGGGCAGTACGCCACGCCCTTGTTGCGGTACTGGTCTTCGCCGGGCACGTTCATCTGCCGCCAGCGCGCGCCGGTGGACAGGATCACCGAGCGCGACTTCAACACCGCGCCGTTTTCCAGCTGCACCTGCACCAGGCCGTCTTCGCCGGCGGGCACCAGCGCACTGGCGCGCTGCAGATCCATGATGTCGACCTCGTACTCGCGCACGTGCTGTTCCAGCGCCGTGGCCAGCTTCGGGCCTTCGGTCTCCTTCACCGAAATGAAGTTCTCGATCGCCATGGTGTCCAGCACCTGGCCRCCGAARCGCTCGGCGGCGATGCCGGTACGGATGCCCTTGCGCGCGGCATAGATCGCCGCAGCGGCGCCGGCCGGGCCACCACCGACCACCAGCACGTCGAAGGCGTCCTTGGCGGCGATCTTCTCGGCATCGCGCTTGCTGGCGTTGGTGTCCAGCTTGGCCACGATCTGCTCCAGGGTCATGCGGCCCTGGTCGAACACCGCGCCGTTGAGGTAGACGGTCGGCACCGACATGATCTCGCGCTGCTCGACTTCCTCCTGGAACAGCGCGCCGTCGATGGCCACGTGCTGGATGCGCGGGTTGAGCACCGCGGCCAGGTTCAGTGCCTGCACCACGTCCGGGCAGTTMTGGCAGGACAGCGARWAATAGGTTTCAAACCGGTAGTCGCCTTCCAGGTTCTGCACCTGCTCGATCAGCTCGGCAGTGGCCTTGGACGGATGCCCGCCGACCTGCAGCAGGGCCAGCACCAGCGAAGTGAACTCGTGGCCCATCGGCAGGCCGGCGAAGGTCAGGTGGATGTCCTGGCCCGGCGTCCCCAGGTCGAAGGACGGCACGCGGCCTTGGCCGTCGCGCAGCACCTGCAGCGAGATCTTGTCCGACAGGCTTTCCAGGGTCTGCAGCAGTTCCAGCATCTCCTGCGACTTGGCACCGTCGTCGGCATGCGCGGTGATCTGGATCGGGCGGGTCACGCGCTCCAGATAGGTCTTCAGCTGCGACTGCAGGTTGGCGTCCAACATGGTCTTCTCCTGGCTTCAGGCAAAACGGGGGCGTGGCACCGCTGTAGAAGGTAGCGGACCAGCGAGGGGGTAGGGGTGAACCCAAGAGGGC
>NZ_JBFTNR010000575.1:0-2730 GCF_056665995.1 Stenotrophomonas sp. 05L44_2 | reverse complement strand
CCGCCTCGCCGAGCGATCTGCCGCGGACGACCGCGAGGAATATCCGGATATCACTCCATTCCATCCCGCGATTACCCGTTCAAAAATGTACGCGCAATATGCAGGAATGGCAGTCCACAAACAATCCTGTCGACTTCACCATRCTCACCCCAGCACTGATGGTCTGGCGTCTGYGGTCCGACCCGCAGGCGACCCCGGCGTACTTCGGGAGATCTCGGTGGGCGGGTACACGCCATCCCTGGCAGGTTGGCCCATACCGGGTCAGCCTCATCTGGAGTTGAACGACATGAGCAAGTTGAACGGGAAAGTCGCCCTGGTTACGGGCGCATCTAAAGGTATTGGTGCCGGCATCGCCCGTCGGCTGGCGAGTGATGGCGCCAAGGTGATCGTGAACTACGCCTCGAGCGCGCACGAGGCAGATAGGGTGGTTGGCGAGATTGAAGGCGCCGGCGGGACCGCTGTAGCGGTGCGCGCCGATGTCCGCAGCAAGACGGAGGTGGATGCGCTCATCCAGACGGCCGTCGACCATTTCGGTCGGCTAGATGTCGTGGTCAACAACGCCGGCATCTATCAGTTCGCAAAGATCGAGGACACCACCGAGGATCTGTATCGCCAGCAGTTCGACCTCAATGTACTCGGGTCGCTGCTCGTCACGGCAGCCGCCGTACCTTTCTTGGGCGAAGGCGGGAGCATCATCAACGTCAGTTCCTTCGTCACCCGGATTCTGCCCACGCAAAGCGCGATCTACAGTGGAACGAAAGGGGCTATCGACGCCATCACCGGCGTTCTCTCGCGGGAACTGGGTCCACGGGGAATCCGCGTCAACGCGGTGAACCCCGGCCTGATCGAGACCGACGGTACGCACGCCAACGGCGTGATGGGCTCGGAGTTCCAGGCCTGGAACGAGCAGCAGACGCCGCTCGGCCGGATCGGCCAGGTGACGGACATCGCGTCGATCGTCTCCTTTCTTGCGTCGGACGACGCGGGCTGGGTCACGGGCGAACACATCATCGGCTCGGGCGGCATGCGCTGATCCGCGGCGTTCCGAGGATGAACCTCTTGAGCATCTATCCGAATCCGAACGCACCGGACCCGCGCCGCTGGCCCGCCTTGGCCGTGCTCCTGTCCGGCACGCTGCTGCCTCCGCTTGATTTTTTCATCGTCAACGTCACCTTGCCGAGCATCCGCGCCGACCTGCAGGCATCGGCCGACGTCGCGCAGCTGGTCGTGTCGGTCTATGCGATGGCCTACGCCGTCACCCTCATCCTGGGCGGTCGCCTGGGCGATCTCTATGGACGCCGGCGTACCTTCGTGGCCGGCATGTTCGGGTTTGGGCTGGCGTCGGCTCTATGTGGATTCGCAACGTCGCCAAGTGTGCTCATCTTCGGCAGATTGCTGCAGGGCATCTCGGCCGCGGTCATGGCACCGCAGTCCTTGGCGTCCATCCACGCGCTGTTTCCAGCGAGCGAGAAGGGTCGAGCGCTCGGTCTTTACGGGGCGACATTCGGATTGGCCTCCGTCGGCGGACAGCTGCTGGGTGGGCTGCTGGTATCCGCTGATCTCTGGGATATGGGCTGGCGTAGCGTCTTCCTGATCAATCTTCCGGTCATCGCCCTGGCCATTCCGGCCGCGTTGATCCTGGTGCGCGAAACCCGCGGTGAGGAAGCGGGCGGCATGGATTTCGGCGGTGCGATCCTGCTGGCACTGGGCGTGCTGGCGCTGGTGGTTCCGCTGATCGAAGGTCGCGAACACGGGTGGCCGTTGTGGAGCCTGGGCATGCTGGCAATGAGCCCAGCACTCCTGGCCCTGTTCTGGCGCTACGAGAAGCACCGGGAGCGCTTGGCTGCGTCGACGCTGGTTCCGCCCTCGGTCATCTCGGCAACCCGTGGATTGGCTCTTGGTCTGCTGGCGGCGGTCATGCTGTATGCCTTGGCGGCGTTCTTCCTGACGTTCGCGGTGTACCAACAAGCCGGGCTGGGTCGCGGTGCGCTCGCAGCGGGCTTGGCGATTCTTCCACTCGGTATCGGACAACTGCTGGGGCCGACGTGCGGCATTCGTCTTTCGCGTTGGCTGGGTTCGAGCGCAGCGACCTTCGGCATGAGTCTGGAAGCCCTCGGCCTGGTGCTGGCGGCCGGTGCGGTGGCGATCGGCCGACCGTCCTGGCTTCCGCTTCCTCTGCTGGTGGTTGGGATCGGACAGGGCATCGCGCTGCCGGCGCTGGTGCGACTGAACGTCGATCTCGTGGAGCCACGCTGGGCAGGCTTGGCGGCCGGCATGGTCAGCGCAGCAATGCAGCTGGGCGCTGCGCTCTCCGTCGCCTTGGTGGGCGGTGTCTTCTTCTCGCTCGCGCCGGATGGAGCAGGCGTCGAAGACGTGGCATCCGGCTTCGCGGCCGCCTGTCTCATGATCGCCAGCGCCATGGCCATCGCCGCCGTTCTCAGCAGGAGGCTGGCGGTGACCACCATGAGGGGGACGCCGGGCTCAGCAAACGAGTCGCCCGTGGCGCAGCGACCCCAGACAACGACGCCGCCCGCAAACCGGACGCTCCCGGTGCAAACCACCCATCGGTCGGCATGAACCCGTCCATCCGATGCCACTCCATTGCGTTATCTACCTACTAATAGGTAGACTCACCCAACTTCAGCAAGGAACTCCTCATGGGCATATCTCCAATCGGTTGGCTCCACACGCTGGGCAGCCTCCCCGCGATCCCGCTGGCGGTCTACATGC
>NZ_JBFTNR010000574.1:0-2733 GCF_056665995.1 Stenotrophomonas sp. 05L44_2 | reverse complement strand
GGCTGGACCAGCACCTACGTCAGCAAGAACGTGTACCGTTCGACCAACGATACCGGCGTGGTTCCCACCCCGATCAACGGCGTGGCCAACACCATCGGCACCAGCACCAGCCTGGCCTTCCGGGTGCGTTCGAACCTGGTGCTGGGTTGGGATATCGGTGACTTCGGCGTCAGCTGGACCGCGCGTTACTACTCCGGCGTGAAGGAGCGTTGCCTCAACGCCACCCGCTACGCGGATGAGTGCTCCGATCCGGGCTTCACCGCACCGTGGATCAAGGGCACCCGCGATTACAACCAGCGTGGTGCGGTCACCTTCCACGACGTGCAGTTCCGTTACAACCTGCCGTGGGATGCCACCGTGTCGGTTGGCGCCAACAACGTGTTCGGCAAGGAAGGCCCGGTGATGTACAGCAAGCCGAATTCGTCGTTCTCCTACTACGGTGGCTACGACATCGGTCGTTTCATGTACATGAAGTACCAGCAGCGCTTCTGATCCACGCGCTGTCGTAACACCACGACCACGGCCCTTCGGGGCCGTGGTTTTTTTATGCCCGCGCAGGTTGTCGCCATCTACATCGCTCTTGACGCTTCCAATCCAGCACGCGAGCCCGGGCACTCCATAAGCCGGAGCACACCATGACCTGGCAATCGATTGATTCGATTCCGCTTTGTACAAAAGCGTCATCGCCGATCCAGGCGTTCTCCTCGCGTTCCTCTACTCCTCTCTACGGGCCTTCACTAGGTTTGAACGTCCACCGCCCGCGGTGGAACTGGCGCAGCCCTGCTTGGCCGCGCACCGATGATTTGGAAGAGAGAGAGAGCCATGACCATCCGTATTCCCGAACTTGGGTTGGCGATCCGTCGCGCGCTGACGATGACCGCAACCACCGCATTGGCCGTTCCTGCATTCGCCCAGCATTCGGCTGAAACCACCACCCTGGACCGCATCGAAATCACTGGCTCGCGCATCCGCCAAGTCGATCTGGAAACCGCGCAGCCCGTGCTGACCATCAGCCGCGCTGACATCGAGCGGCAGGGTTTCAATTCCGTCGCCGACATCCTGCAGAACCTGAGCGCGACCGGCAGCCCGGCACTGAGCCGCGCCAGCCCGCTCAGCGCTGGCGAAACCGCCGGTGGCAGTTACGTGGACATGCGCGGCCTGGGTGCGCAGCGCACGCTGGTACTGATCAATGGCAAACGCCTGGGCATGACCACCAGTGGGTATCAGGACGTCTCCAGCATTCCTGCCGCTGCCGTGGAGCGCATGGAAGTTCTGAAGGATGGCGCATCGGCCATCTACGGTTCCGACGCGATGGCCGGCGTGGTCAACATCATCACCCGCCGCAACGTCGAGGGCGTGACCGCCAGCGTCTACCATGGCCAGTTCAGCGAAGGCGATGGTGCCCGCACCCAGTACGACGTGGTTGCAGGCTGGTCGAATGAACGCGCCTCGATCAGCCTCGCCGCCGAGCACGTCGAAGAAAAGGGCGTGTGGGCGAAGGACCGAGGCTTCAGTGCCTACACCTATACCGACCGTCATCCCGACGATGGTTGGACTACGGTCGGCCAGTGGGGCCGCATTACCGGCTTCAAGGGCCCGGGCTGCAGCAACAGCCGTGGCTGCAGCTATTCGCTCGACCGTGGCAGTCAGCCGGGCGGGCCGGACAGCTTCCATCTCAGCGACAACACGCCATTCACCGGTGACGTCAGCAACAGCAACGAGCAGATGCACCTGCAGACACCGATCAAGCGTGACTCGATCTTCGTTGACGCCCGCGTGGATCTGAACGACCAGGTCCGCTTCAACACCCAGCTGGCCTACAACCAACGCACCACCAAGCGCCAGGTCGCCGGCTACCCGTTCCAGTCCGGCGCAGCCGGCATCACGCCGATGTCCGCCGACAGCTGGTTCAACCCGTTCGGCAGCCATCACGGCTACGAAACGCCCAGCGACGTGCACTGGAACCGCCGTACCTGGGAGATTCCGCGCGTCAGTACCAGCGAACTGACCTCCTGGCAGGGCGTGGCGGCGTTCGATGGCAGCTTCGCGTTCGGCGGTCGCGATTTCGACTGGGAAGCCGGCTACCAGTACAACCGCAGCGAACTGACCCAACGCGCCACCGGCAACCTGCACAAGCAACGCGTCGCCGATGCCACCGGGCCGTCCTTCCACAATCCGGCAACCGGCAAGGTCGAGTGCGGTACACCGGATGCACCGATCGCCGGGTGCAGACCCTGGAACCCGCTGGTGCCCTATGGCCAGGATGATCCCTATGGCCTGACCGGAAACCCGGAACTGCAGGACTGGTTGTTCCCGGAGGAACTCAGCCGCGGCCGCACGACAACCCGCAACCTGTTCGCCAGCCTCAGTGGCAGCCTCGCCACGCTGCCGGCCGGCGAACTGGGCTTCGCGGTGGGTGCGGAGAGCCGCCGCGAGGATGGCCGCTTCATCCCCGATGCGCTGGCACAGACCGGTGCCACCACCAACCTGGCCGCAGGCCCCACCGGCGGTGGCTACCGTGTAGACGAGGCCTACCTGGAGCTGAGCGTGCCGGTGCTTCGCGACCTTGCAGGTGCGCGCGAGCTGAGCCTGAGCGCCGCCACCCGATACTCGGACTACACCACCTTCGGCGGCACCCTCAACAGCAAGTTCGGCTTCACCTGGAAACCGATCGACCAGTTGCTGGTCCGCGGCACCTGGGCCCAAGGGTTCCGCGCGCCGACCATCTCCAAT
>NZ_JBFTNR010000573.1:0-2734 GCF_056665995.1 Stenotrophomonas sp. 05L44_2 | reverse complement strand
GCGCGGGGCGGCGGCGATGTCCCGGCATTGGCGTGCCACGTACTGCGTGCTGCGATTGCGTTGAAGCCGATTGCAGGTTCAGGCGTCGGCGTGGAGCAGGTACCAGCTGGCAGCGCCGATCACGCCCAGCTGTCCGTGCTCGACCACCTTCACCGGGATGCGTGCCAGCGCCTCGCCCATCGGCCCCTTCTGCAGGTAGCGTTCGACGAAGGTGCTGGTACGCAGGTACTCGCGGATCTGCGGCAGGATCCCGCCGGCCAGGTAGACCCCGCCGTGGGCGCCATAGAACAGGGCCATGTCGCCGATGGTGCTGCCGAGCAGGCCGCAGAACACATCCAGCGCCTGACGCGCCAGCGGATCGGTGCCGGTCATCGCCGCAGCGGTGACCGCATCGGGGCTGGCCAGCGCCGGTGCCTGCCCCTGCAGCGCGCAGATCGCGCGGTACAGGTTCATCAGGCCGGGACCGGAAAGGGCATGTTCGATCGACACGTGCGCGCGGTCGCGCTGCATATGGCGGACGATCGCCATTTCCAGTTCGGTGCTGGCGGCCAGGGTCGGCTGCCCGGCTTCGGTGGCGAGCACCACCGGGCCGTTGGCGGTGGGAATCCACAGCGCCGCGCCCAGGCCCGTGCCGGGGCCGACCACCAGGGTCGGGCCGCGCGGCGCCGTTTCCGGGCCGCACAGGTGCAGCACGCCGCTGGCATCGACCTGCGCGGCCGCGTAGGCCACCGCTTCGAAGTCGTTGACGATGTGCACCCGCTGCAGGCCGACGTCGGCCTCGATCTGCCGCGCCGACAACGGCCACGGCACGTTGGCGGTGATCACCGTGCCGTCTTCGCGGGCGTAGCCGGCGGTGGCGACCACGCAATGCGACGGGCGTGGGCCTTCGGCCAGGAAGTCGGCGAGGATCGCGCTGAGCCCGGCGTGGTCGGCGTTGCGGTACTTGCGGTAATCGAGCACCTGCACCGGATGGGCATCGTCGCCGCTGGCCTGGACCCGGGCGACACGCACATGGGTGCCGCCAACGTCGGCAGCCAGGAACGAGGGCGCGACGCGGGACAGGACATGGGCCGGGGCGGGATGGCTGGCGGTCACGCGGGCTCCTGCTGCAGGTGGGGCCGGCCCCGGGAAGGGCAACGATGGAGCCGGCGATTGGGCGGAGTCTGTAACCGCGTTGACAACGATGTCAACGAGTTCGTGACACTTTCGTTGCTGCRCCGCAACGAATGCAGATCGCCGTAAACGTTTACATGGCGTGAGTACTGCATCCCGGGCGGAACCGTTGCAGCAAGGGGCTTCAAGGGCCAAGCGCATTCAGCGGATGGCCGTGCAACGCGCTTGCGCAGTGCAACATGGGGTGTGGTGACCCGCGCATGGAAGTTGACAAACGGTCGCTGTCCATCGAAAGAATGTGACAACGTTGTTCCCAGCCACTCTCCGACGCCGTGTTCTGCGGCCGTCGCCGCAGGAGCCTTCCTGATGTCAGCCGTCCCCGCTGCAAGCGCACGCCCGAACGTGGCCTCGTCCATCGCCATCGTCGGCGTGCTGTTCTTCCTGATCGGCTTCTTCACCTGGCTCAACGGCCCGTTGATCACCTTCGTCAAACTCGCCTTCGAGCTGAGCGAGGTCGGCGCCTTCCTGGTGCTGATGGTGTTCTACCTGTCTTACTTCTTCCTGGCCCTGCCGGCGTCGTGGATCCTGCGCCGCACCGGCATGAAAAAAGGCCTGAGCCTGAGCCTGCTGGTGATGGCCGGTGGTGCGGCGCTGTTCGGTGAATTCGCCACCCAGCGCTGGTATCCCGGTGCACTGGGCGGCCTGTTCGTGATCGGTAGCGGCCTTGCGCTGCTGCAGACCGCGATCAACCCGTACATCTCCATCCTCGGCCCGATCGAAACCGCCGCACGGCGCATCGCGATGATGGGCATCTGCAACAAGATCGCTGGCATCCTTGCGCCGATATTGATCGGCACCCTGGTGCTGCATGGCATCGGTGATCTCGACGCCCAGGTGCAGGCCGCCGATGCGGCCACCAAGGCCACGCTGCTCAACCAGTTCGCGGCCAAGATCCACGCGCCGTATCTGGCCATGGCCGGTTTGCTGGTGCTGCTGGCGGTGGCGGTATTGTTCTCGCCGCTGCCCGAAATCAAGGCCTCCGAGGCCAATGCCACACCGGCCGGCGTGCCAGGCAAGGCCGAGCGCAGCAGCATCTTCCAGTTCCCGCATCTTTGGCTGGGCGTGCTCTGCCTGTTCGTCTACGTCGGCGTGGAAGTGATGGCCGGAGATGCCATCGGTACCTACGGTCATGGCTTCGACCTGCCGCTGGACCAGACCAAGATGTTCACCGCGTTCACCCTGTTTGCGATGCTCATCGGCTACGTGGTCGGCCTGGTGTTGATCCCGCGAGTGGTCTCGCAGTCGCGCTACCTGACCGTCTCGGCGGTACTGGGCGTGCTGTTCTGCCTGGGCGCTTTCTTCACCCACGGCTATGTGTCGGTCGCCTTCGTGGCACTGCTGGGCTTTGCCAACGCGATGATGTGGCCGGCGATCTTCCCGCTGGCGATCCGTGGCCTGGGCCGCTTCACCGAAACCGGTTCGGCGCTGCTGGTCATGGGCATCGCCGGCGGTGCGATCATTCCGCAGCTGTTTGCCGTGCTCAAGCAGCACATCGACTTCCAGCTGGTGTTCCTGCTGCTGATGGTGCCCTGCTACCTGTACATCCTGTTCTACTCGGTGG
>NZ_JBFTNR010000572.1:0-2742 GCF_056665995.1 Stenotrophomonas sp. 05L44_2 | reverse complement strand
GCCTACAAGGACGTACTTGCGGCGTCCCCGCCATCCGACACCGCCCCGCCCTCCACGGAATACCCGCTGTTGCTGTTGCTGTTGAGGTTGCCGGCCAGCGGCCGGCACTACAGCAGGTGCAGGGCGCAGCCCTGCCGAACCACCCTCAACGCAGACGGATCAGCAGGCTGCCGCCGGCGCAGATCGTCGCCAGCCACGCCACGCCGTGCCAACCCCACTGCGCCAGCGCCAGGCTGCCCAACGCACCACCGCCAGCCATGCCGATGAACATGCCGGTGAACAGCAGTGCATTGAGGCGACTGCGCGCCGGCGGCACCAGGCCGTAGACCAGGGTCTGGTGCGCGACCAGCGCCGACTGGAAACCGAAGTCGAACAGCAGCGCGCTGACCACCAGCAACGGCAGCAGCGCCACGGCCGGCAGCCACGCATCGACCAGCAACAGCGCAAAGCCAACCAAGGCGACGGCAATCGCCAACCGCGCGACCGCGGGGCTGCCCAACCGATCTGCAAAACGACCGGCAACCGGTGCCGCCAATGCACCGGCAGCACCGGCAATGCCGAACGCACCCGCGGCGGCACTGCCCAGGCCCAGCCGTGCGTGCAGCATCAGCGCCAGCGTCGACCAGAACGCACTGAAGCCCACCGCCAGCAGCGACTGGCTGGCCACGGCGCGGCGCAGCTGCGGCTGCTCGCGCCAGAGCGCCAGCAACGAACCCAGCAGCGCCGGATAACGCAGCGTGCTGGTCGYAGCGAAGTGCGGCAGTGCGCGTGCCATCACCGCCCCCATCGCCAGCACCGAAAGCGCAGCGAGGCCGAACTGCACGCGCCAGCCCCAGGCTTCGGCCACCACGCCGCTGACCACGCGYGACAGCAGRATGCCCAGCAGCAGGCCGGTCATCACTCTGCCCACCACCTGCCCGCGCTGCGCATCCGGTGCCAGCACCGCGGCGGCCGGCACGATGTCCTGTGCCAGCGTGGCCATCAGCCCCACCAGCAGGCTGGCAACCAGAAGCCCCGGCAACTGGCCGGCCAGGGCGGCCGCCCCCAGGGCCAACGCCAGCAGCACCGACTTCAGCAGGATCAGGTTGCGCCGGTCGAAGCGGTCGCCCAACGGAGCCAGCAGCAGGATGCCCAGCGCATAGCCCAGCTGGGTCAGCGTCGGCACCAGGCCCACGGCACGCTCGCCCGCAGCCAGATCCTGCGCGATCAGGCCCAGCATCGGCTGGCTGTAATAGAGCGAGGCCACCGAAAAGCCCGCGCCGGYGGCCATGGCCAGCACCAGGGACGGGGCGGGCGCAGCGCGTGGCGCAGAGACGACGGTTGAGAGCGAGGGAGCGGGCATGGAAGGCACCAGGGAGAGAATTGGAGCCTAGCGTGCCTACATTCGCGATGCGTCTGTAGTAGGCTCAACAACATACTTTACATACGCCATACGCATGAACGATCTCGCATCGGGCGGCGACCGCCTGGACCTGCTGCGTACCTTCCTGCGCATCGTCGACAGCGGCAGCCTTTCGGCCGCCGCCGTGCAGCTGGGCACCACCCAGCCCACCGTCAGCCGTCGGCTTCAAGCCCTGGAACGGCAGCTGGGCCTGCGCCTGCTGCAGCGCTCTACCCACGGCCTGCTGCTGACCGAGGACGGCCAGCGCTGCCAACGCCATGCGCAGCGGGTGGTGGACGAATGGGAAGCGCTGCAGGCCGAGCTGCACGGGCAGACACAGAGGCTCAGCGGCCGCCTGCGGGTGATGGTCCCGCATGCGTTCGGCCAGGCGCAGCTGCTGCCCACCATGCTCGACTTCCTGGCCCAGCATCCACAACTGAGCCTGGAGTGGATCCTCGAGGACCGCCGCCCGGACTTCATCGCCGAAGGCATCGACTGCGCGGTGCGGGTCGGCGCGGTCGATGAACCGCGCGTGGTTGCCCTGCCGCTGGCCGAAGTACCTCGCATTGTCGTGGCCGCACCGTCGCTGGCCGATGCGGAGTCGATCACCACCCCCGAACAGGCGCAGGCATTGCCGTGGATCTCGCTGGTCACCTACTACCGCGAACGTCTGCTGCTGCACGATGCGCAGGGCCGTGCGCACACGCTGTCGATCACGCCGCGCCTGCTGAGTGACAACCTGTTCGTGGTGCAGCAGGCCGCACGTGCGGGATTGGGGGCCGCAGTGGTGTCGGCCTGGCTGGTGGCCGAGGATCTGGCCGAAGGTCGGTTGGTGCAGCTTTTAGCGGACTGGCAGGCACCACCGCTGCCGGTGCATCTGGTGTTCCCCGCTGCGCGACAGCAACCGCTGCGCCTGCGCGCCTTCATCGATGCGATGAAAACCACGCTGCCGCAGCTGCATGGCATGCGGCCGGCACCGCGCTAGGCGCTACCGGCCGCATCACTGCGAAGCGTGGTCCTGCTTCGCCACGGCATTCCATGCAGCGACCTTTGCCTTGGTGTCGGCCAGCATCTTGTCCAGCGCCGCGCGATCGTACACATCACCGCGCAGGATCACGCTGTCGATCTTTTCGGTGGCAGCGATGTCCTGCAACGGGTTGGCGGTCAGCAACACCAGATCGGCCGCCTTGCCCGTGGCGACGCCGCCATAGCGCTGCATCTGGCCGAACCAGGCCGGGCCCGAACGGGTCGCGGCCGACAGCGCCTGCGGTGCGCTCAGGCCTTCCTTCACGAACAGCTGCAGTTCCTGGTGCAGGCCGATGCCGGGGTAGTTGAACGAATTGAGGAAGCCAGCATCGGTA
>NZ_JBFTNR010000571.1:0-2746 GCF_056665995.1 Stenotrophomonas sp. 05L44_2 | reverse complement strand
GGCCTGCACGGCGCGGCTGGAGTAGCCGCACATGGGGTATTGCGGGGTGCCCTTCATGAACAGCACGAGCGGGTAACGATCCACCTCGGCCTGGATTTGCTGCATTACCGCCACACCTCACTCCTTGCTTCGCCGGACAAACCAACCGTGATGGTCGGCTAGACTGCCCACGGTAGCTGCCATTGTAAGCCGATGGTACCGGCTGCCGCCGCCCCCTGGCCACGAACCTGTCCATGCCCGTCGAACTGCCCGCCCTGCCCTACCTGCCCTCGTCCCTGCAGCCGCACCTGTCGGCACAGACCGTGGAACTGCATCACGGTCGCCACCATCGCGCCTACATCGAGGCGGTCAATGCCGCCATTGTCGGCACCGAATGGGAAGAAGCCACACTGGAGGACATTGTCCGCCACGCCCAGGGCGCGCTGTTCGATGCCGCCGCCCAAGCGTGGAACCACGGCTTCTACTGGCAGTGCCTGCGCCCGCGCGGCGGTGGCGAGCCGCAGGGCCGCCTGGGCGAACTGGTCAAGCGCCAGTTCGGCGAYGGCCAGCGTCTGCGCGAAGAGTTCAATCGAACCGCGCTTGGCCTGTTCGGCTCCGGCTGGGTGTGGCTGGTGCAGCACCCCGGCGGGCAGCTCGGCCTGCAGGCCACCCGCAATGCGGGTACGCCGCTGACCGGCGACAGCACGCCGCTGCTCTGCTGCGATGTCTGGGAGCACGCGTACTACACCGACTACCAGAATGATCGTGCACGCTATCTGGAAGCATTCTGGCAACTGGTGAACTGGGAATTCGCCGAGAGCCAGCTGCGCTGAGACCGACGGGCATCCGTATCCGCCGGGCATGGCCCGGCGCTACCGGCATCACGCCTGGCCGTGGTGGATGCCCATCCTGGTCGGCCCCGCTCTGGTAGATGCCCACCTTGGTGGGCCCTGCTCTGGTAGATGCCCACCTTGGTGGGCGCCGCCGGCCAGCGGCCGGCACTACCGGGTTCAGCGGCGCCTGCCGGCCGACGGCCGGCATCACCTTGGTCAGCCGTTACGCAACGCGTGTACCGCGGGGGCCACCTGGGCCTGGCGGTCGAGCTCCAGGCCTACCTGCTCCAGCGCATCGGCCAGTGCATCGGCATCATCATCACGCAGGGTGGCGTGACCCACCTTGCGGCCGTCACGCGATTCCTTGCCATAATCGTGCCAATGGCCACTGGCCTGCTGCAGCACCGGCGTCGGGTCGGGCATTGCCCCCAGCCAGTTCAGCATGCAGGCATGGCCGAGCATGCGGGTACTGCCCAGCGGCAGGCCGAGCACCGCACGCAGGTGGTTCTCGAACTGGGAGGTTTCGCTGCCTTCGATGGTCCAGTGCCCGGAATTGTGCACGCGCGGCGCCATCTCGTTGGCCAGCAGTTCACCGTCGCGGCAGAACAGTTCCAGCGCGAACACACCCACGTACTGCAGGTGTTCGGCAACACGACGGGCATAGCCGATCGCTGCTTCGTGCTCGGCAGCGGACAGCACCGCCGGTGCCACGCTGGCCGACAGCACGCCGTCGACATGCCAGTTGCCGGTGACCGGCCAAGCCTGGAAGCTGCCATCGCGGCCGCGCACGGCAACCACGCTGACTTCGCGCTGGAAGGCGACAAAGCCCTCGAGGATCAGGCCGGTGCGCTCGACCTGCGCCCCCAGGGCCTGCCATGCCGCATCGATGTCCGCTTCGCTGCGCAGGCGGAACTGACCCTTGCCGTCGTAGCCCAGGCGGCGGGTCTTGAGGATGCACGGCAGGCCGAATTCGGCGGCCCTGGCAGCCAGCTCGTCGCGGCTGCGGATATCGGCGAAGGCCGGCAGCGGAATGCCGAGCTGCTGGAACAGGGTCTTCTCGCTCAACCGGTCCTGGGCCACCGCCAGCGCCGACGGCGGCGGGTAGACCGGCACGCGGTCGGCCAGCCATTGCGCGCTGTCCGCCGGCACGTTCTCGAAATCGAAGGTGATCACATCGACTTTGGCGGCGAAGTCCGCCAGTGCCTGGCGATCATCGAAGGCCCCCACGGTGAGCGGTGCCAGCGGGCCACTGCAGGCGTCGGCCGCCGGATCATACAGTTCGAAGCGCAGTCCCAGCGGCGCACCGGCCAGGACCATCATGCGGGCGAGCTGGCCGCCGCCGAGGATGCCGACGGTCAGGCTCATTGGCGCGGATCGTCGTGAGCCATCACGTCTTCGGTCTGGCGCGCGCGGAAGCTGTCCAGCGCCTGGCCGATGGCCGGCTGGTCGCTGGCCAGCATCGCGGCGGCAAACAGTGCGGCATTGGACGCGCCGGCATTGCCGATGGCGAAGGTGGCGACCGGGATGCCGGCCGGCATCTGCACGATCGACAGCAGCGAATCCATGCCGTTGAGGGCCTTGGACTGCACCGGCACGCCCAGCACCGGCACCGCGGTCTTGGCCGCGATCATGCCCGGCAGATGCGCSGCRCCGCCGGCGCCGGCGATGATCGCGCGCAGCCCGCGCGAACCGGCCTGCTCGGCATAACTGAACAACACATCCGGCGTCCGATGCGCGGACACCACCTTCACTTCGAACGGAACACCCAGAGCTTCAAGCTTCTGGGCGGCGTGCTGCATGGTTTCCCAGTCGGAGCGGGAACCCATGACGATGCCGACAAGCGGCGCGATCGGGTTGGGGGTCATTGGCCGTCACCTGCCTTAAAGACGTATTCTAGCCATCTTCCACGCAAGACGAAGAACCATGGACCATGG
>NZ_JBFTNR010000570.1:0-2758 GCF_056665995.1 Stenotrophomonas sp. 05L44_2 | reverse complement strand
CTGCTGCATCTGCAGCGGCTTGCGCAGCAGGTGCACCTCGATGCCAGCGGGGAACACATCTTCGGGCATCTCCCCGGCAGCGTCTTCCAGCACCAGCGCCGGGCCGCGGTAGCCGAGCGTGGCCATTTCGCCCAGCAGCTGGCTGGCCGACAACAGCTTGGAGCCGGCATCGGCAATCACCAGCGCCGGCATCGCCTCCTGCTGCATCCAGCGCAGCGCAGCCGGGCCATCGGAGGCCAACTGCAGCTGATAACCCTGGCTGGACAGTGCATYGCCCAACAGCGACAGGCGGGTGGCTTCACCATCGACCACCAGGATCGACTGGCCACTGCCCAGTGCCACCAGCTGTTCGATCGGTTCGCCGCCCTCGGCGCTGGCATGCATCGGCAAGCGCAGCTCGAAGCAGGTGCCCCGCCCCAGCTGGCTGTCGACGTGGATACTGCCACCGGCACCTTCMACGATSCGCTTGCASGARATCAGGCCCAGSCCGGTGCCRTYGGCCTTGGTKGTGAAGAACGGRTTGAACAGGTGCGACAASGTSTCSGCATCCATGCCGGTGCCTTCATCGACCACCGCGATGCGCAGCCAGTCCTCGCCATCGCGCTGGCCACCATGGCTGGCGGTCAGGCTCAGGTTGCCACCCTGGGGCATCGCCTGGATCGCGTTGAGCGCCAGGTTCAACAACACCTGCTGCAACTCGGTGTAGTTGGCATCGACCACCAGCCCCTCATCCTCGACCACCAAGTCCAGACGGACGCCATCGGGCACGTTGCTGCGCAACAGCAGCGCCACGGCCTGGAACAGGTCATCGATGTGGATGCGTTCGCTGGCCTTGCGCGAGCCGCGCACGAACGACAGCATCGATTCGGCCATCTCATGGCCACGGCGACCGCATTCGGCGATCACGTCGGCCAGGTGGTGCAGCTGCGGATCTTCGGTACGCGCCTTCAGCAGGTCCGGCATGATCAGCAGCGGCTGCAGGATGTTGCGCAGATCGTGGCTGAGCCCGGCGGCCAGCAACGACAGGCTTTCCAGCCGTTGCGCGCGCATCAGCTCGGTTTCCACCCGCGAGCGCTCGATGGCGCTGCGTGCCTCACGCACCGCGCGCGCCACGGCCGACGGCAGGCGCGCCGGCTGGTGCTTGATGATGTAGTCGTTGGCTCCCTTCTGCAGGGCCGCCACCGCATTCTCCTCGCCCATGGTGCCGGAGACGAAGATGAAAGGTACCTCCGGCAACGCATCGCGCACGATGCGCAGCGCGTCGTCGCCGGAGAAACCGGGCATGCTCAGGTCGGACAGCACGATGTCCGGCTGGAAGCGCGCCAGCGCATGGCGCAGGTCGTCCGCGCTCTCGACACGCTCGAAGGTGGCCTCAAGGCCTGCATCGAGCATCTGTTCGGACATCAGCTCGGCATCCTCCGGGGAATCTTCCACCAGCAGGATGCGCAATGCGCCGAGCGCGGGACCGGTCAGGGGCATGGGCCTACTCGATCTCCGGAGCCTGGTTGATCAGTGCCCAGAACTTGCCCAGGGTCTGCACTGCGCCGAAGAACTGGTCCACGTCCACCGGCTTGACCACGTACGCGTTCACGCCCATGTCCCAGCTGCGGGCCAGGTCGCTTTCCTCGCGCGAGGAGGACAGGATCACCACCGGCAACCGCTTCAGCTCATCGTGTTCGCGGATCTGCCGCAGCACTTCCAGGCCATCCATGCGCGGCATCTTGATATCCAGCAGCAGCACCGCCGGCAGGCCATCTTCGCGGCTGGCGAAGGCGCCACGGCGCAGCAGGTAATCCATCACTTCCACGCCGTCTTCGACGTGCACGATGGGATTGGCCAGGCGCGCTTCCTGCAGCGCATCGATCGCCATTTCGGCGTCGGCCGGGCTGTCTTCGGCCAGGAGGATGGTGCGCAGCGTCGTCATGCGATGGGGCCCTGTTTGTCCGTGTCGAGCACGGGGGGAAGATAGAAGTGGAAGGTGGCGCCGGCATCCGGTGCGGCTTCGGCCCAGATGCGGCCGCCATGGCGGGTCAGCACCCTGCGAACGCTGGCCAGGCCGATACCGGTGCCGGGATAGTCGCTGGCCTTGTGCAGGCGCTGGAATACACCGAACAGCTTGCCGGCGTAGGCCATGTCAAAGCCTGCACCATTGTCGCTGACCGTGAACTGATGACCGCCATCGGGCTGCTGCTGGTAGTCCACGCGGACCTTGGCCGGCTCGCGGTTGGCTGAATACTTCACCGCGTTGCCCAGCAGGTTCAGCCAGACCTGGCGCAGCATGTTTTCGTCGCCCACCACGATCGGCAGCGGCGCGATGCTCCACTCCACCTGATGGGCGTGGCCACTGCTCTCGGCTTCGCTCTGCACGTTCGCGTCGAGCATCGCGCGCGTATCGGCCACCAGCGACTGCATGTCCACGGTCTGCTGGCGCATCGCCACACGGCCCAGGCGCGAATAGACCAGCAGGTCGTCGATCAACGTGGCCATGCGCCGCGCTGAACCGGAGATCACCCCCAGGTAGTGCTGGCTCTTCTCGTCGGCAGCCTCGCCCAGATGGCGCGACAGCTTGTCCGAGAAACCGGCGACATGGCGCAGCGGCGCGCGCAGGTCGTGCGACACCGAGTAGCTGAACGCTTCCAGTTCGCGGTTGACCTCCGAGACCTGGGCAACCTTGCCCTCCAGCTGCCGGTTCAGTTCTTCAACACGTGTCTGCACCGCACCTGCCGGTTCAGTTCTTCAACACGTGTCTGCACCGCAC
>NZ_JBFTNR010000569.1:0-2760 GCF_056665995.1 Stenotrophomonas sp. 05L44_2 | reverse complement strand
GATCTACGTGGAAGGCGTCGGCACCCGCGATGATGCCGAGGACGACCTGATCGGCCTGGCCTTCGGTATCGGCGCCAGTGGCGTGCAGGCGAAGGTGCAGCGTGCGTTGCAGGTGCTGCTGCCGGCGGCACTGTCGGCTCTTGCGACGCAGTGGCACGCGCCCCTGCACAGCGTGCAGCTGGATCTGTTCGGCTACTCGCGCGGCGCGGCCTCCGCGCGTGATGTGGCCAACCATCTGCGCGGATGGGACGGCGCGCGCTGGCGGCAGCTGCTGCAGCAGGCGGGGCTTTCATGCAGCGCCGATTTCGCCCTGCCGCGGCCGATATTGCGCTTCATCGGCCTGTTCGACACGGTGGTCGCCGTCAACGGCGGCCGCGCCGACGAACACCCCCGCATCGCCCTGCCCGCAGGCATCGCCGAGGCCGTGCTGCAGCTCAGTGCGCGCGACGAGCATCGCCAGCACTATGCGCTGACCACGGTGGCACCAGCCCATCGCGAAATCGCACTGCCCGGCGTGCACGCCAACATCGGTGGCGGCTACGACCAGGTGGAAGAAGGGCCCAAGCTGCTCAGCCGGCCGCGTCGGCGGCAACTGCGGCGGCCTGGCGTGGAGGACTACCAGACACCGCCCCTGGCACTGCTGCAGGCGACCACCGCGTACGCTGAAGCACAGGCCGACGCCGAACGCTGGCGGCAGCAGCTGGGGTTGATCCCGAAGGAAGTGTGGGTCGATGTCTGGCACCAGTGGCAGCAGCAGCGACGCGCGGGCAGCCGCAGCGTGCTGATGTCGCCGGTGCTGTACGTCACCGCTGCGGTGGTGCTGCACCGGCGCATCGATTGGCGCTACCAGCTGGTTGCGCTGCAGGTGATGCAGCAGCACGCCATCGATGCCGGCGTGACCTGGACTACCGACGCGGCCAAGGTGGCGGGTTGGGAACTGCCCAGCGCGCTGCAGCCGATCGCGCGCCGCCTGATTGCCGGCCAGCCGTTGACCCCGACGCAGGAAGCGTTGCTGCGCCGCCGTTACCTGATGCAGTCCGCACACTGGAATTTCGATGCGCTGGGCGATACCGCCCTGACCTACACCGCCGACGCCGGTGTCAGCGAGCTGCCGTATCGCCCCGGGCCGGGGCTGTTCTACATCAACCGGCCGACGGTGGATGGCAGACGCCAGGTGTTGCCGAACGCATGAGAACCAAAAAGGGGACAGAGGGAATCAAGTCGTTTGTGGCACAAACGACTTGATTCCCTCTGTCCCCTTTTCCTTCAACCCGCCTGTTCGACCAGGTTGGCGAGCTCATCTGCATCGAACCCCGCCAGCAGGCGTGCCTCGATATTGAACGGCCCATGCAGGTAGCCACCGGCATACTCGACCAGCAGTTCCTTGAAACGCGCTCGTGGCTCGACGCCGGCGCGCTCGCAGTACCAGCGGAACCAGCGCGATCCGGCGGCAACATGTGCAACCTCCTCGCGCAGGATCACCTCCAGCACGTCGGCGGTTTCGCCATCGCCGACGTTGCGCAGCTTGTCGATCATGCCCGGCGTCACGTCCAGCCCGCGCGCTTCCAGCACGCGCGGCACCAGCGCCATGCGCGCCAGSMCGTCGTSSGCGGTCTTSTCGCACATYTCCCACARGCYGTTRTGCGCCGGGAAATCGGCGTACTCATGGCCATGTGCCAGCAGGCGCTCGCGCAGCAGCATGAAGTGGCGCGATTCGTCGTCGGCGCAGCTCACCCAGTCGGCATGGAACGCCGCCGGCAGACCGCGGAAGCGGTACACCGCGTCCCAGGCCAGGTCGATCGCATTGAGCTCGATATGGGCGATGGCATGGATGAACGCCGCACGCCCTTCCACCCCGCCCAGGCCGCGCCGGGGCACTTCACGCGGATGCACCATCACCAGCTGCTGCGGCCGGCCCGGCATGCGGATCGGATCGGCCGGCGGTGCATCGGCCGGTACGTTCAAGCGGCCGGCGCGGAACGCGGCAGCGTAGGCCTGGGTCAGTGCGACCTTGCGCAGCGGATCGGCCTCGGCCAGGCACTGCTGCGCGGCGCGCAGCAGATTGCCGCCGACGTCAGGCACGTCGATCACCGCATGGACCTCAGGCGCGGCGCTTGTGCTTGGCGTCGTCCGAACGCAGTTGCTGGATGCGTTCGAAGTAGCCCGGCTCGATGCCCGTCGGGTAATGGCCGTTGAAGCACGAGGAATCGAAGTTGCGCAGCGCCGGATTGCCTTCGCTCACCGCCGCTTCCATGTCTTCGATGTCCTGGTAGATCAGCCAGTCACAGCCCAGGTGCGCTTCGATTTCCTCGATGCTGCGGTTGTGCGCGACCAGCTCTTCAGCGGCCGGCATGTCGATGCCGTASAYGTTCGGGTAMMGCACCGGCGGCGCGGCSSWGGCSARGWAGACCTTGCGKGCGCCSGCKTCACGCGCCATCTGCACGATCTSSYGGCTGGTGGTGCCGCGCACGATCGAGTCGTCCACCAGCAGCACCACGCGGTTGCGGAATTCCAGGTGTATCGGGTTGAGCTTGCGGCGCACCGACTTCACCCGTTCGCCCTGGCCCGGCATGATGAACGTGCGGCCGATGTAACGGTTCTTGATGAAGCCTTCGCGGTACTTCACCCCGAGTACGTTGGAGATCTCCAGCGCGGCATCGCGCGAGGTGTCCGGGATCGGGATGATGGTGTCGATGTCGTGGTCCGGGCGCAGGCGCAGGATCTTCTCGCCCAGCTTGATGCCCATGCGCATGCGCGCCT
>NZ_JBFTNR010000568.1:0-2762 GCF_056665995.1 Stenotrophomonas sp. 05L44_2 | reverse complement strand
CTGTTCCAGACCGCCGACGTACCGGCGGCGCTGACCTTCTACATCCCGATGTTCAAGTCGGTGGCGCTGCCGCTGGCCGGCATCGGCTTCGTGGCCATCGCCTATTTCTGGATCGTCGGCTTCTCCAACGCGGTCAACCTGACCGACGGCCTGGACGGGCTGGCGATCATGCCGACGGTGCTGGTGGCCTGCGCGCTGGGCGTGTTCGCCTATGCGTCGGGCAACGCGGTGTTCGCCAACTACCTGCAGATCCCGCAGATTCCAGGCGCCGGTGAGCTGGTCATCATCTGTGCGGCGATCGCCGGCGCGGKGCTGGGCTTCCTGTGGTTCAACACCTATCCGGCCATGGTGTTCATGGGCGATATCGGCGCGCTGTCGCTGGGCGCGGTGCTGGGCACCATCGCGGTGATCACCCGCCAGGAACTGGTGCTGGTGATCATGGGCGGCGTGTTCGTCATCGAGACGCTGTCGGTGATGATCCAGGTCGCCTCGTTCAAGCTGACCGGCAAGCGCGTGTTCCGCATGGCGCCGATCCACCACCACTTCGAACTGAAGGGCTGGCCGGAGCCGCGCGTGATCGTGCGCTTCTGGATCATCTCCGTCGTGCTGGTGCTGATCGGCCTGGCCACGTTGAAGGTACGCTGATGAATGACCTGTCGCACCAGGCAACACGCCTCGAGGCCATCGGTGGCAGCTACGACAAGTGGCTGCTCGGCGCGATGATCGCGCTCACCGGGCTGGGCGTGGTGATGGTGGCGTCCAGCTCGATCGCGTTGATGAGCAGCCCGTTCTATTACCTCAACCGCCACCTGATCTTCCTGGCGGTCGGCATCGTATTGGCCATCTTCGCCGCGCGTACCGAGCTGAAGACCATCGAGCAGTACAACCAGATGCTGCTGCTGGGCTGCTTCGCGCTGCTGGTGGTGGTGTTCGTGCCCGGCCTGGGCAGCAGCGTCAACGGTGCCCGCCGCTGGATCAACCTGGGCATCTCCAAGTTCCAGACGGTCGAAGCGGTGAAGGTGCTCTACATCGTCTGGCTGTCCAGCTACCTGGTGCGCTTCCGCGACGAGGTCAACGCGACCTGGCCGGCGATGCTCAAGCCGCTGGGCGTGGCCGGTGCGCTGGTGGTGCTGCTGCTGCTGCAGCCCGACTTCGGCTCGTCCACCCTGCTGCTGGCGATCACCGCCGGCATGCTGGTGCTGGGCGGGGTGAACATGCCGCGCATGTCGATGCCGGTGGTGATCGGTCTGGTCGGCATGAGCGCGCTGGCGATCATCGAGCCGTACCGCATGCGCCGCATCACCTCCTTCCTCGACCCGTGGGCCGACCAGCAGGGCGACGGCTACCAGCTGTCCAACGCGCTGATGGCGGTGGGCCGCGGCGAGTGGACCGGCGTTGGCCTGGGCAATTCGGTGCAGAAGCTGTACTACCTGCCCGAGGCGCACACCGACTTCATCTTCTCGGTCACCGCCGAGGAATTCGGTTTCCTGGGCACCTGCGTGATCGTGGCCCTGTACGCACTGCTGGTCGGCCGCACCTTCTGGCTGGGCATGCGCTGCGTGGAAATGAAGCGCCACTTCTCCGGTTACATCGCCTTCGGCATCGGCCTGTGGATCAGCATGCAGACCTTCGTTTCGATCGGCGTGAACCTGGGCATCCTGCCGACCAAGGGCCTGACCCTGCCGCTGATTTCGTCGGGTGGTTCGTCGGTGCTGATGACCTGCGTGGCGATGGGCCTGCTGCTGCGCGTGTCCTATGAACTCAAGCGCGCCGAGCGCCGCCAGGCCGTGCGCATGGGCGCCGCCGACGATGTAGCCGGGCCTGCCGCCGCCGAGCCTTCTGCTGCACCGGTGGCGAAGAACGTGCCGATGGCTGCCGAACCGGCCGCGGCCGAGCCGGCCGCCGTGCGTGGCACCAGCCGCCTGCAGTCGCGCGTCGAACCCACCTTCGGGAGGCTCGGATGAGCGCGGCCCAGAACAACAACCGGCCGGTGATGATCCTGGCCGGTGGTACTGGCGGGCACATCTTCCCGGGCCTGGCCGTGGCCCGCGTGCTGCGCGCGCGTGGCGTGCCGGTCACCTGGATGGGTGCCGATGGCGCCATGGAAACCCGCCTGGTTCCGCAGCACGACATCGCCATCGATACGCTGGCCATCACCGGCCTGCGTGGCAAGGGCAAGCTGGCTCTGCTGGCCGCGCCGTGGCGCCTGATGCGCGCGCTGCGTGCGGCCGGCCTGATCATCCGTGATCGCCAGCCGCGTGCGGTGGTCGCCTTCGGTGGCTTCGCTTCCGGCCCCGGTGGCATGGCCGCGCGCCTGCACGGCCTGCCGCTGATCGTGCACGAACAGAACCGCGCGCCGGGCCTGACCAACCGCATCCTGTCGCGCTACGCGCGCCGCCTGCTGACCGGTTTCCCGGGCACCTTCGCTGCACGCGAAGAGTTCGTGGGCAATCCGGTGCGCGCCGAAATCGCCGCCGTCGCGCCGCCGCAGCAGCGGCTGGCCGATCGCAGCGGTCCGCTGCGCCTGCTGGTGCTGGGCGGAAGCCAGGGTGCCCGCGCGCTCAACAGTGGCGTGCCGCAGGCACTGGCCAGCCTGGGTGCGCAGGTGCCGGTGGTGGTGCGTCACCAGAGCGGCGAGAAGCTGCATGCCGAAGCAGTCGAGGCCTATGCCAAGGCCGGCGTGCAGGGCGAGGTCACACCGTTCATCGCCGACATGGCCGAAGCCTTCGCCTGGGCCGACCTGGTGGTATGCCGTTCCGGCG
>NZ_JBFTNR010000567.1:0-2764 GCF_056665995.1 Stenotrophomonas sp. 05L44_2 | reverse complement strand
GGCCTCTTCGTTGCCGCTGCCACGCACCAGCTCGACCTTCTCCAGCCGGCCATCGGGCGCCAGCCAGACATTCACCTGCAGCTGGAACGCCAGGCGCTTGACCCGCGCGTCGCGCGAAATCGCCTGCTGCATCAGATAGCCCAGGTAGCGGCCATAGCTGGCGTTGCCGGCACCGCCGCGGCCAACGCCGGACGAGCCACCGCCGCTGCCCGACTGGATGCCGAAGTTGTCACCACCGGCCTGTGCATCGGCGTCCATGGTCACAGGGTCGGCGTTGTCCGGCGTCGGCGTCGGTTCTTCGGCCGGCGTTGGCTGGTCCAGCGGTTCCGGCTCTGGCACGGTCTCTTCCGGCGGCGTCTCCGGCTCAGGCGGCTTTTCCGGTGGTGGTGGTGGAGGCGGCGGCGGTGGTGGCAACGCCAGCATGGGCGGCTGCAGCACCGGCCGGCGGGTGCTGGCGGTGTCCTTGAACAGCAGCCACCACACGGCAACATCCAGTACCAGCAGCGCCGCCAGCACCAGCGCGATCGTCACCAGCAACTGGCGTCCGCGCGTACCGGGCTCCTGCAGGGGTGGTCGATGACCGGCCATGCCTCAGCCCTGCGCCTTGCCGGTGACCAGGCCGACCTGGGCCAGCTCCAGCCGACGCAGCAGATCCAGCACCTCGACCACGCGCGCGTACTGCACCTGCGCATCACCGCGCACGATCACCGGGAAATCCGGCGAGGTTGCCCGTTCGGTACGCAGGCGGTCCTCCAGCTCGGTCATCGTCACCGGGTAGGCATCCAGGAACACCTGGCCACTGGGGTCGATGGTGATCGCCTTGGTCTTGGGCTTCTCCAGTGCGGTGCTGTTGCTGGCCTTCGGCAGGTTGACCTCGATGCCGGGAATGGAGGCGTTGCTGGTCAGGATGAAGATCACCAACACCACCAGCAGCACGTCGACGAAAGGCGTCACGTTGATGCCCTTCTCGCGYTTCTTGATGCCGAACTTCGCCTTGTAGCCCATGGCCGGCCCCTCAGCCCTGGACCACGGCCGGGCCGCGCCCGTCCTGCTCTTCGGCCAGGCGGGCGGCGAACTCGTCGATGAACACCGCCATGTCGGCGCCGATSGCTTCGGCGCGAGCCCCCAGCCAGTTGTAGCCGAACAGCGCAGGAATCGCGACGCCCAGGCCGGCGGCGGTACACAGCAGCRCTGCCGCCATGCCCGGGGCCACCGAGTTGATGTCCACCGCACCGGCCATCGCCGCCACCACGAACACCAGCATGATGCCGATCACGGTGCCGAACAGACCGACATACGGTGCGCCCTCGATGGTGGTCGACAGCCAGTTCATGCGCCTCGCCATCGCTTCCTGTTCGCGCACCATCACCGCATCCATCGACGCGCGGATGGCGGCGATGGTGGCCGCGCTCAGGTAGCCGGAGTTGCCATCGCGCTGATGACGCTGCTGCATTTCATCGATGGCCACCTGGTAGATGCGCCACAGCGAGCCATCGTGCATCGCCGTCGGCACCTTGCCCTGCCGRTCCATCTCGGACAACGTGCGCAGCGGCACGCCGGAGAGCTTGCTGAAGCTCTCGGTGAACACCGCATTGGCCTTGCTGGTGCGGCCGAAATGACGGCTCTTGGCGATCATGATCGCCCAGGACAACAGCATCATCAGGCCGAGGATGGCGACCACCACCCAGGCATCGAACGGCATCGCCTTGAGGATGAAGGCGAAGTGGCTCTGCCCGGCCGACTGCTCGTCGGCGCCGTAGCTGATCAGGCGCGAATCGGCGCCCTGCGCGGTGGCATCTGCCAGCAGCAGCGCCGCCGGGCGTGCTACGCGTGAGATGCGCAGTTCATCCAGCGCGCCATCGAAGTTGGCCAGCGGTTGCGCCGCGCCCGGCGCATCGGCACCCACCACCGCTGCGGTGGTCAGTGCCGGCAGCTCACCACTGAGCTGGGCCACCACGCGACCGTTCAGATACAGCTGCAGCGACCCCTTCTCGGCGGTAACCGCAACATGCGCCCACTGCCCTTCCGGAATCGGCTGCGCCGGCGTGCTGCGTTGACCGTTGAGCTGCACGAACGGCACCCGGTTGTCGATGCCCACCACCAGCTCTGCGCTGCCATCGCGCCGGGCGTAGATCGCCTGCGCGGTGGTCAGCGCGCCCGGTTTGATCCAGGCAGAAACAGTGAGCGGCGCACCCGCTTCCTGTGCCAGCGAAGCACTGGCCGGCAGCGGCAGTGGACCGACGCCCAGCTGCACGCCACGCCCGATCACCGTGCTTTCCGCCGCAGGCACTACTGCACCGGCCGTGTTGCCGTAGGCCGTGGTATCACGGGCCGGCGCATTGGCTTCAGCAAAGTGGTAGACCAGCGTGTAATCCGGATCGAACACCTGCTGGCCATTGCCGCTGGCCGGTGCCTTCGCGTTGCCGTAGTACATCCAGATCGTCTGCGGCGCGCTGGCGGTCAGTGCCGGAACGTCCACCCAGACCAGGGCCAGGCCCAGGTTCGGGTCGAACTGCTCGATCTGATGGGCCAGCACGGTGCGACCGTCGGCAGAAACGAAACGCAGGTCGTTGCCACCCTCCTGGGTGCCATCAAAACCGAAGTTGCCGGTATGCAGGCGCAGCAGCAGCGGCGTACGCCCGGGGTTGCCGGTCAACCCCGCGCCCTGTGGGCCTGCGTCGACGGTGATCGGCTTGCGGTACTTCCATTCGGCCTGCCACCAGTTGGCATCGGCCGCGGCCGCGGGCAGCGCGATCAGCGCAGC
>NZ_JBFTNR010000566.1:0-2766 GCF_056665995.1 Stenotrophomonas sp. 05L44_2 | reverse complement strand
GGTGACATGAGTGGGCACGAAGGCGCTGCCGCTGGCCTGCATCAGCGCGAAGGCGGCCTTGCACCTTGCAGGCGCATAGCTGTCCACCAAGTGCTCGGCCAAGGCTGTCGGGTCTTCACCTTCCAGCGTCCCGCTGCGCCATGCAGCTGCGGAGCCGGAGCAGTGGCGAACGAACAGATGCGCGTGTTCAAAGCTGTGCTGTCCGGCCTGCAGTGCCTCTTCCAGCGCCACCGCCCTGGGCAGGTGGCCCACCAGCGGACGATGCAGTTGCCGCGCCTCGGCAGCCAGCCGTTGGTAGGTATCCGGGCGCAGCCGGTTGTAGACCTTCAGTGCATCCACGCCGCGCTCGGCGTACTCACGCGCGCGACGGACGGCGTCCTGTGGTGCCAGCGCAGGGTCTTCGAAGTAGAAGCTTGCCACCTGCACGAATCGCGGCGCGGTCAACGTGCCAGCGATGGCCTGTGCGCTCCAGCGACGCTTCTCAGCGACGCAGGCGATCAGCGGATCGGTCGGCTGCGGGCAGTCCATCATGTCGCGGGTGCCGGTGATGCCGTTGGCCAGCATCAACGGGAACTGCAGTTGCGGAGACAGCTGCAGTGCGTGGGTATGCATGTCCCAGAAGCCAGGCAGCAGCCAGCGGCCACCGGCGTCGAATACGTGCAAGGTGGCGTCGTGGGGGCCATTGCCGATGGCGATGATGGTGCCGTTGCGCACCGTTACAGTGGTGGGCGCGCTGGCAACGCCGTTCTGCACGTCCACCACCCGCGCATTGATGATCACCCGGCTGTTGCCGACATCGGGCGGCGGCGGCGCTGGCAACGGCCAGATCAGGGCGGCAGCGAACAGCAGGGGCGGAGCGAGAAGCACAGCCGCTACTGCCTTAAGCAGAGGCCGTTGGTGTGATCGAGGGGAAGGGGACAACGCGCGTGCTGCATCCATGAGCCTGCAATCCCTACGGTGGGTCGAAGGCAGGGTGGGGCAAGTCCGGTTCGGATGCCAGTGACTCTCGGCCTGCTCCCCTTGCACCGCCGGTGGCGGTTACCCTGTGCAGCGGATTCTTCGATCACGTCGCGCCATGTCCATCGTCCTCACCGATTTCGCCCGCCCCCGCCTGTTCCCGCGCGTACCGCGCGGCAACACCATCCAGGACTGCAGCGCCGAGCAGTTCCAGGCGCATCTCAACGCGCACCCGCCGCTGAAGGTGCTCGATGGCTATGCACCGTTCTGCAAGCTGTTCGTCTATGAGAACTGGACCAGCACGCGCTGCCTGACCGTGCCGGTCACCGATGCCAACCGGCACCTGCTGCGCAGCGGCTACGAGGCGCGCAACCGTGAGGAACTGCCGGTGCTGGTGCGCTGGTTCGAGGGCGTGGAATCGCCACGGGCCAATTACTTGGTGGTGATCCTGTACAGCGCCGAGCAGCTGGCCAAGGAAGGTTCACCCATCGATGCGGACTGGGGCATCGTCGGCTGCATCTATACCGCCGAGCCGGAAGAAGTGCCGATGGCGCCGATCACCATGATGCGCAATGCGCTGGGCGTGGAGGAGGGTGGTTCGGGCGTGCCGCTGGACCGCGAAGCCTATCAGCGCGCGGTGGCGTTCTGGGAGAACAACGCCAACTGGCGGCCGTGAGAACACAGCATCGCGATGCGCGTCAGCGCACTGCGATGTGAAATCCGCTGCGGCCACCGCGGGATACGATGCTGTTTCCATCACAGCAGGAAGCAACGATGACGATCAGAACGTGGATGCCGTTGGCGGTGGCGCTGGGCGCCTTGCTGGGTTCAGCCGAGAGTTCAGCCCAGCGTTACGATGCCAACGCCGCATGCGGTGGATTGAGCAACGCGGCATCGATCCAGGATGTGGGCGTCAGCAGCATGGAGGCGCGTGCCCAGCAAGGGCGCTGCACGCTGCACGTCGTGGCTGCGGATGCGGAAGCGCTGGTGCGCCAGCAACGCATGCTGGAAGCGGTGTCGATGGCGGTATGCAAGGCCGCTGCGGAACCTCAGCCGTCCGCGCAGCCGCTGTCACTGGTGCTGCGATTCCCTGCGCGCTGCCCGCTGTCGTCCAAGGCGACACTGTTCCCTGCGGCCAGCGGCAACTGGAGGCGTGAATTCCCCGAGTACCCCTCTGCGGCTGTACGTGACGGGTTGCAGGGCAAAGTGCAGCTGAAGGCGCTGGTGAACGAGGACGGCAGGATTGTCGCGGCCGTGGTACGCGTGTCCAGTGGTCACGCGGTGCTGGACGCGGCAGCGGCCAAGGGGCTCCGCTCGTGGGCCATGCAACGCGACGCGCAACAGCCCGCGTTGCCCGCCATGAGTGTGATGGACGTGCCGGTGACCTTTGCTCTCAACGAATGAAGGACGTGCTCTCCTGGCTTTCGTAGCGGGAGCCGGCACAACCAGGCTTGGCGTGGATCCGCCTTCGCAGTAGAGCCACGCCACGCGTGGCTTCAATCAATGGCGAGCAAGGTCCACTCCCACCACGGGTAGTGGTACTCACGGTCGGTGGCATCCCAGTGCTGGCCGCAGCAGGTGCAGGCCACCCGATGGCGGTCGCCCCAGCCATCCTCGGCCACGCCCTGTTCCAGCAGCCGCACATGGCTCTGCTCGATGAGCCGGCGTGGGTCGAAGAACAGGTAATCCGGATACAGCGCGCACAGGCAGCCTTTGCGCTCACGCCAATAACGCAGGCGGCGCAGTGCGGCTTGCAGGTGAACATCGTTGCTGACCAGCGCACCGCCAAGCTGCACGCCCTGGCAGGCC
>NZ_JBFTNR010000565.1:0-3328 GCF_056665995.1 Stenotrophomonas sp. 05L44_2 | reverse complement strand
ACTCTGCGGCGTGCTCAACTGGCCCTTGCCCGACTTCAGGTCGCCTTCCCAATGCGCGGTAGCGTGTCGCGAGATTCCCATGTCCTGCTCCGTTGTGGCTGTGATGAACCAATACCCTGGCACGCGCCGCGTTAGCCCTGCGTCGCCCCGCCGCATGCGGCGCGCCTGTCCCGAGCCGACGACTGGACACTTCTTCGCCAGCAATCTGGCGATTTCCCCCTTGTTTTCAGTCATTTCGCCCATCCAGTCGCAATCACCGACACTGCGGTGCAGCGCACCACCGCACCCGCTCCCCCTACTGCCGGCCATGTACTGAATCGGCCTGGATATGAAAAAACATGCACTTTCAGCGCTCCAGGCTATTGGCGGCGCCCAAGAGTTGCCCTACATTGCGCTTGCCGACGGGGTTCGGCGCCGACCAAACAACCAACCGTTCACGGAACAGGAAACCATGGCAAAGACCGCTAAGAAGGCTGCCCCGAAGAAGGCAGTGAAGAAAGTCGCGACGAAGGCAGCCGCCAAGCCGGCCGCTCCGAAGCCGATCAAGGAAGTGCTGACCAAGTCGGGCCTGGTTGCACACATCGCTGAAGTCTCCGGCGTTGTTGCCAAGGACGTCCGCGCTGTGCTGGCCTCGCTGGAAGGCGCTGTCGCTTCCTCGGTGCACAAGAAGGGCGCCGGCTCGTTCACCCTGCCGGGCCTGCTGAAGATCACCACCGTCAATGTGCCGGCCAAGCCGAAGCGCAAGGGCATCAACCCGTTCACCAAGGAAGAGCAGTGGTTCGCCGCCAAGCCGGCCACCACCAAGCTCAAGGTTCGCCCGCTGAAGAAGCTCAAGGACGCTGCGCTCTAAGCGCGCGCCCTGCAGCGGATACCTGACGGGACGGCCTTGGCCGTCCCGTTTTTTTTGCCCCGCATCCGCGCTCGCTCTGCAGTAGATCCACGCCATGCGTGGATGCCGTCCACTGCGCCCCCGCAACACAGCGTTTCCCGCGCCCACGCAATTTCCCGCACAGGCCCGCCGCCCATGGCCGCGCCGCTGTTTTTCCAGCGCAGGAACGAACCGGGTGGAACACTGCGTGCAGCGCCGGCCATCGCCGCCGGCCGACGCCTTGCCTATGGTGGTCCCATTCCTCCCCACCAGCGCGAGCACCCCCATGGCCAGCCCTTCCACCCGCTACCGGATCTCGGTGACCCCGATCGAAAAGGACGGGCACCAGTGCACCGGGCGCTGCACCATCGAACTGGAGCACCGCGCCAGCCGCGACCTGATGCGCCTGCTGGAATCGGCCCCGCGCACGGCAGGCCTGAGCGGTGACGAACGTGCCACCCTGGTGGTGGCCACCCAGCTGCTGCGTGACATCGTGCAGCGCCATGCCGACACCGACGGCCATGCACTGGCAGCGGTCGCCGCGCAGGTCCTGCCGGCGCTGGACGCGCTGGAACGGCTTCCCTCTTCGCGCTGACCACTTCGCGCTGAGCGGCCCCCGGCCGCTACACTGCCGCCTTTCAGGTCGCCTCGGGGRGGAGGCAGACATGCGCGGTTTTATTTCCTTGTTGATCCCGCTGCTTGTGGCGGGGTGTTCGAACCCGGCGCCCCCGGTCGATGCCACCGGGCGCGACGCGAGCGCCGCCACAACCGCCCCGTCGGTGCCGACGACGAAAGCGGCACCGCAGGCCGCTACCGTTGACGCGATCGCCATCGATCCGCTGTATGGCGCCGTTGCCAACGGCAGCGAAACGCCCGCAGCGATGCTCAACCGCTACATGCTGGATCTGCTCAACCGCAACACATCGCGCAGCGATGCAGCCTGGGCCTATGCCCCCGCCGACCCGCGCCGTGCCGACGATGCCGTGCTGCGCCTGCTGCCCGACGTGCGCAGCCTGCGCCTGGACAGTGACGTGGCGTTGCCACGCGACGATGGGCAGCCGCCACGCCTGCTGGAGGTGCCAGTGAAGATCCGCGCGGTGACCGCCAACGGCACCTTCCGCTACCACGGCTGGTACCGGGTGCAGCCCAGCGCCGATGGCCGCAGCTGGCAGATCCAGTCGGCCAGCCTGCAACCAACGCTGGACTGAACCGTTGCAACCGTGTGTACCCGCGATTCAGCGGGCAAAGCTACTCTGTAGGCCTCTTGGATCCTTCTTCCGGTCACCGCCATGCGCCTGCGTTCCCTGATGACCCGCCTAGCCGCCTCGACCGTGCTGATTGCTGCTGCGATCGGTGCGCAGGCCGCCCCTTCGATCTCCGGTCGCGAACTGGCGGTTGGCGCCAGCGACGTGCAGCAGTATCTGGACGGCAGCTTCCCGCGCACGCAGGACGCGCTGGGCGGCCTGATCGCGCTGACCATGAGCCACCCGCAGCTGAGCCTGCCCGCAGGCGAGCGCTTGAACCTGGGCATGGACGTGGCGCTGGCCACCGCCGGCGGCAACCCGGCCAAGCTGGGTACGGTGAAGCTCAGCAGTGGCCTGCGCTATGACGCGCAGACCCAGGGCTTCCACCTGCAGCAGCCGAGCGTGGATGACTTCACTCCGGCCAGCCAGGGTGGCCGTCTCGATTCACGGACCCGTGGCCTGCTGAACGCATGGCTGAGCGACTACGCCCAGCGCGAACCTCCTTTCACGCACGTGCCGGCCAGCGGCCGGCACTACCAGCGCCGCATTACGCCGCCAGCGCTTTCACCACCGCCTCGCTGAAGGCCGGAATGTCATCGGGCTTGCGGCTGGTGATCAGGTTGCCGTCCACCACCACTTCCGCGTCGCGCCAGCGCGCGCCGGCATTGGCCAGGTCCTGCTGCAGCGACGGCCACGAGGTGACCTCGTGTCCCTCCGCCAGCCCGCTGTTGATCAGCAGCCAGGGGCCGTGGCAGATCGCGGCCACCGGCTTGCCGGCACCGGCCATGCTGCGGATGAAATCCAGTACTGCTTCGTTGGTGCGCAGGGTGTCCGGATTGATCACGCCACCGGGCAGACCAGCGCATCGAAACCGCCGGCGTCGGCGCCATCCAGTGGTTGATCCACGGCGACCGAATCACCCCAGTCCTTGTCCTTCCAGCCCTTGATGCTCGCCTCCTTGGCCGGCGACACCACGCTCACGCGCGCGCCCTCCGCTTCCAACAGGTGCTTGGGCTCGATCAGTTCGGACTGCTCGAAACCATGCGTGGCGAGGATGGCGATCTGTTTGCCGCGTAGACGCTGTGCCATGTCGTGCTCCAGATAGGGGGGAGCGCACAGGGTGGCCGAGTGGCCCTTGAACGGCGGTGACCCTCACGTGCACGGCAGGTGGAGAATCGCCCGGATAGCGCCGGGCCGTGCCCGGCGGCTTCTGGTT
>NZ_JBFTNR010000564.1:0-4201 GCF_056665995.1 Stenotrophomonas sp. 05L44_2 | reverse complement strand
GGCCTACTGGCTGCTGGCCTTCGGATTCGGTGGGCTGTGCTGGGTCAATGGCAATGGATGGGCATTGCTGGCCATCCCGCTGGCGCTGGCGGCCGCGCGCGTGCAGTGGCGGCTGCCACGATGGCGCTGGGCGTTCTACGTCTACTACGTGGCGCACCTGGCGGTGCTGGCCGCCTATGCGCACTGGCTGCGCTGACGCAGGGCACTCATCGCGGCGGCGAACTGCTCCCGGCTACGTCGCTGGAGTACTGCAGAACCTTGTCTTCGCGCTGCAGCGCAATGACATCCACCGGCTGTCCTCGCAACACCGCGCGCAAGCAGCGGATCGCCTCGGCGGAGTAGCCCAGCTCTGCAGGTGGCAACGACAATGCAACGCGGCCATCGCTGTGCTGATGCACCACGTATCGTGACAACGGCAGCGCCGCCAGCGCATGGGTCAGGTCGATGTTGTTGATCCACTGCTGGTCGGCGGTCAGATAGCGTACCGGACGTCGCCCCTGCAGGCCGACGATCATCGGCGTATCGCCGGCCATGGCCAGCGCACCGCGGTCGCCGGTGCGGTAGCGCAGCAGCGGCAGGCAGAAGTTGAATCCGCCGCTGAGCGTGATCTCACCRATCTCCCCGGGCGGCAACGGCGCCCCGTCAGCACCGAGAATTTCCACATACATGCGCGGCTGCAGCAGTACGTGGCCGCCGGCTGCATCGTCATACACGGCCAGCGGGCCCGCTTCGTTCATTGAATACAGATCGAGCACCGCGCAGCCAAAGCGCGCGGCCAGGGCCTGGCGCAGGCCCGGAGACAGCGCCATCGATACCGACAGCAGCGCCTGCGGCCGGTGTCGCACGGGCAATTCCAGCAGCGCTGCGAAGGAAATCGGATCGCCGGCGATCACTTCCGGCTGCATCTGGTCGATGTAGCGTGCGCGGTCCTCAGGATGGCGCCAGTCATCGGGATGCAGGTTGATCTTGGCCAGGCCGGATTCGTCCATCGTCGGTGTCACCGAAACATAGGTGAAGCACCGCTGCTGCATGCCCAGCAACATCACCCCCATCTGGCCGCGGCCGTGCGTCAGGGTGATGCCGAAGCGCTGCAAGGCGCGCTTGTGATGGGCCAGATAGCGTGCCGCCACCACCGGATGCGATGGCAGTACCAGTGGATGGCCGGTGGTGCCGGTGGTGCGGAAATTGATCATCCGCTCCAGCGGTACCGGGTCCGGCACGAAACGGGCGATGTCCGCTGCGAGGTCGCCACGGTGGACCGGTGCAATGTCGGTGAAGGAAGCTGGCATCGCCTGCGCGCGGTAATACGGCACCTGCGCAAACACCTCGGTCACATGCGCCTGCAGCCACGGTGGCGGTTGGTCTGGCGTCCACTCGAAGCGCGCGCAGGTGATCTCCCGTTCGTAGCCACGCAATGCCGTCACCTCATCGGCAAGCAGGCGGTTGCCGCTGGCATTGCGGAAGATCGGCGCCGCCGGGTGCTCGCGCATCTGCTGCAGCATCGCCAGGCCCGCCGCGCTCAGCGTGGGATAGCGATCGGCATCGGTCGGCTCGCGGCTCACTCGCGGGTCCACTTGTCCGCAGACTCTTCGGCCGCCTTGCGCGCCAAGGCCTCGCGGATGGCACGCGCGCGCGCTTCAGCGGCGCGGCTGGCATCGAGCAGGCGCTGCCGTTCCACGACGCTGACCCGGGCCAGGCGATCGGTCGCCTGGGCCGCTGTTTCACCCTGCGGCAGCAGGCCCAGCCGGGCCACCACGGTACGCACCAGTTCTTCGCGGCGCTCTGGATCGAACACGAACCGGTCTGCGCTGGTACTGGCCGCCAGCGCGGGCACTGCTTCGGCGAACAGGGGCATCCACGCCTCCGGGGCGATAGCCAGTGCATTCCAGTACGCATCTGCCATCAGCCATGCGGTCACCGCTGAAAGCGAGAGCTGGTTTGCATCCACGCCGGCCAGATCACCCGACAGCGTTGCCCGCAGTGCAGGGGGCAGGTGCAGCGAGCGTGCGGCAAACACATCGCCCACCACCGCCGCGACGTGCAGCCGACCGCTGCCGGCGCGGCGCGGTGGCTCGAGGAAATCGGGCGGCATGTCCAGCAGGCGCCGCAGCAGAACGTCAAGGGAGGGGCCGGAGAGCATGGTCAGGTTCCAGACTTGGCAAATACCTGGGTGGAAGGGCAATCGTCAGAGGTGCTGCGGGCGCAGCGCGGTCCACGATCATCGCTGCACCCGCATGTCGCCAGGGCCGTAGTGCTGCTGGCTGAAGGCGCGCGCGAACTGCAGCAGGTCGGCCATGTCGCGCACCACATGGATGTTCCATCCCGCGTCGCGTGCGCGCAGCAGATCGCCGGTCCATCCCGCGTTGCCGGCATCGGCGATGCGGGATGGCAGCGGGCTGAACAGGTTCAGTGCCATGGTGCCGCCACCGCCGGCCACACGCAGCGCTCTGGCGGCCACGTCCCAGCCGCTGTTGCCGCGCTCATCCTTGTCGAACATCGTGGTGATGCCGTCGTCGGAGATGTGCAGGATATGCACCGCCCGTGCATGCGGCGGACGCTCGGCATAGGTGTCACGCAACCGGTGGGTCCATGCCTGCGGGTTGGGCATCGAACCGGAACTGTCCACGTACAGATCCAGGTCCACCGGTTCGGCAGCGGGTTCACGGCCGGGTGCCAGCCCGTGCACACGCTGTACCGTCGTCAGCCCGGGAATCACATGGGGTGACTGCAGTACCGATTGCAGCCAGTCCACTGCGTCCAGTGCATCGCCGGCTTCCCAGGGCTGCAGCCCCTCCGGCAGCGGCTCCAGGGCCTGCGGCTGCGGCCCCGACGGGTAGCGGATCAGGTGTGGCAGCGCGCGCTCGCGGTAATAACGCACGGCGATCTGATGGTCATCCAGGTCCAGGCCGGCCGCGCGCAGGATCTGCCCGTACTCGAAYGGCTCGCGCATCTGTCCTGGCGAGTGCGCAGGGTCCCCAGCGAGCGCATCCGCAGGCAGATCGCTCTTCTGCGGTGCGTCTCCGCCGCGCTCATCGCCGGTGATGCGTGGATCGGATGCGGGGTGCGGCGCCGGCGCCAGCTCGTCGTCCTCCAGTTGCCCAAGGCCGACCGGTTGGCTTCCTTGGCCGGCGTGCCGGGTATCCATCAAGGCATCCACCCGCGCATCCTGCTGTGATTCCAGCAGCCAGGGCAGCAGCAGCGTGGCGAAGCGACCAGCGCCGATCATCCAGTCGCTGGCGTAGACGCGCACGACGCGTGCACCGAGCCAGGCATCGCCCTGCAATGCGCTGTCGTCGGCCGAGCCCCCCAGCGTGCCGCGCGGCTGCTGCCACAGTTCCTCGTAGATGCCCATGTACAGCTGCCAGACCGGAGAGCTGGCCTGCGCCGGTTGTCCAGCCAGGCGTCGATAGATCGCATCCATGCGCAGCCCGCTCTGGCGCTGCAGGCGATCGTTGATGAGCAGGTCGGTGTAGAGGTTGGCGACCATCGGTGCATGCGCTTCCAGCGTCGGCAGCGCACGGCGGATGCGCGCCAGCAGCCGTGCATGGTCGCTGGCGGTGGCAGGCGCCAGCACGTGGTGACCGATCTCGTGGGCGAGGATCTCCAGCGCGTAGGGTTGCAGCTGCAGGCGCTGTACTTCTTCCAGGTCGATGACGATGCGCTGGTCGGCGAGGCGGATGGCCGCGAAGCTGCCGGTCAGGCCCTCGGCGGCCGCCTGCATGCGCGAATGGCACAGCTTCGGGTCCTGCAGCCGGGTGAAACGGCTCCATGTGGCCAGTGCCTGTGGCCAGGCCTCGCGCCAGGGCTGCAGCGGATCAGCGACCGTGGCACTCATTGGGGTGGCAACACATGCACATGGTGCGACCACGGCGAGAACAGGGCGATGCCCGACGCGCCGGAGACCGCACACAGGTCGTCCTTGGACAACGCCGGCGCCATCCACTGCACGCCCAACCGGGCGGTCACATCCGGCGCCGGCCCACTGCTGCTGCCCGCTGCGTACTCGGCGGCGCTGGCAGGCAGCAGGACAGCACCGAAGGCATCGGCGAGCAGCAGGAAGTACCCGCCTGCACTTTCGACCACGAAGCCCTCGGTCGCTGCACGAACCTGTGGCGGTGCCGGAAACGCGCCGTCCAGGCCGCTGAAGCTGCCGACACGATGCCCGCGCAGGTCAACGCTGCCCTGCCGCGGATTCCACCAG
>NZ_JBFTNR010000563.1:0-2794 GCF_056665995.1 Stenotrophomonas sp. 05L44_2 | reverse complement strand
GCCTACGTCTTCCAGCAGCAGGCCGTCGGCGCGCTCATCCTGCAGCCCGTACAATTCGGAGAACGCGGGATTGTGCAGCTGCACGCGCAGCTCGCGATCCAGCAGCACGATCGGTTCGCGCACGGTCTGCAGCACCGACGCCGCGCGTGCCGCCGCGCGCTGCGACTGCCGCTCTGCCTGCAGGCGGCGGCCGATCTGCCGTTGCAGCAGCCACAGCACCAGGCCGAGCAGTGCCAGCTGCACCAGCAGCGAGCTCCACGACACGAAGTTGGTCTGCCGCTTCTGTCGCTCCGCCTGCGCGGTGCGCTGGGCCAGCAGCGCTTCCTCACTGGCCTGCAGCTCTTCCACCAGGCCGCGGATCGGGTAGCGCGTGCTCAGGTCCTGCACCAGCTCGCGCTGGTCGCTGTTCGGCTCGGACTTCGCCAGTTCACGCGCAACCCCCAGCCGGCCTTCCAGCATCGACTGGATGCGGCCGATGCGGATCAGCTGGTCGGGATTGTCGCGGGTCATCCGGCCCAGTTCGGCCAGACGCTCGGGGATGTCGTTGGCCTTGCCCATGCGCTCGCGCAGGCCCGGCGCGTCCACGCCCTTGGACAGCGTCAACGCAGCAGATTCGATGTCGCGCACGTCGGTCTGCAGCTGCTGCAGGGCCACGGTCACCTGCTGGGTATGGGTCACCCAGCCCATGGCCAGTTCGTTGTCCTGCTGCAGTTTGCGCAGGGTCAACCACGGGACCACGATGATGGCTGCCGCTGCCAGTGCCAAAGCAGGCAGTCGCCAGCGATCCCAGATGTCATCACTGAAAACCAGCGCCATAGTTCCTCGTCAGCTCAGCCGGGGAGTGCGATCCGGGCAGGACCGGCCACGGCGGAACCGGCAATATAGCGCAGCCGGTCACATCTCTGGGGCAATGGGTCATTCGGCGAGGCGCCCACCAGCACGTATCGAGCAGGCGCCACAGCACAAAACAGGGGCGCCCCCGTGGGAGCGCCCCTGCCGATAACCTGCGGCGTCGATCAACGCTTGGCGGCACTGACCTTCAGTGCGGCGGCATCAACGCGGGTCACGCCCTTGATGCCCTTGGCCGTGGCGATGGCCTTGTCATGCTCCGCCTTGGTGGCAACGGTGCCACTCAGGCTGACCACGCCATTGACCGTCTCCACCTTTACTTCGGTACCCGGCACATTGCTGCTGGCGAGCAGATCGGCCTTGACCTTGGTGGTGATCCAGCTGTCGGTGACCGGCTCGTTGGAATCATGGCGGTCTGCATGGGTCATCGCCGAATGATCGGTTTTCGGCGGGCTCTTCGCTGCGGCGTCCTGGGCGAATGCGGCCGAGGAGGACAGCGCCAGGCCCAGGGTGAGGGCGGAAGCCAACAGCGTACGGGTCGTGGTGCTCATCGTTTGGTTCTCCTACTGGTTGGTACGCCCAGTGTCGCCAAGTGCTTGTAGTGCAGGCGTGGCGCTGCGGTCACGCTCACGTGAATGGGCGCACCCGCAGCGGGAATGGTTCAGCTTCCGGGCGCGTAGTCATCTCGTTTACCCTGAGGTTCCTGTCCTGCACTTCACGATCTGCGCGGAGTCTTCCCATGCGCCCTGAGCTGCAACTGGCCCTGATCGGCTACGGCCTTGCCGGCCGCGTCTTCCACGCCCCGCTGATCCAGCACACGCCGGGGCTGGCCCTGCACAGCGTGGTCAGTTCGCAGCGCGATACGCTGCTGCGCACCTTCAGCGACGTCCACGTACGCGCTACCGCACAGGAGGTCTTCGATGACCCGGCAGTAGATGCGGTGGTCATCGCCACGCCGAACGAACAGCACGCGCCATTGGCCATCGCCGCGCTGGCCGCCGGCAAGCATGTGCTGGTGGACAAACCGTTCGCCGTGAGCGTGCGCGAAGCCGAACAGGTGCTGGCCGCAGCGCGCGATGCTGGACGCATCGCTACCGTGTTCCAGAACCGGCGGTTCGATGCGGACTTCCTGACCCTGCGGGCGCTGCTTGCCGACGGCACGCTCGGTGACATCGCCGAATGCCACGCACATTTCGACCRCTACCGTCCGCAGGTGCGCGAACGCTGGCGCGAGCAGGACGGACCGGGCAGCGGCCTGTGGTACGACCTGGGGCCACACCTGCTGGACCAGATGCTGGTGCTGTTCGGCTGTCCGCAGGCGATCGATGCGGACCTTGCGGTGCAGCGCGAAGGCGGCGCTGGTATCGACTATTTCCATGCGGTGCTTCACTACCCACGCCATCGTGCGATCGTGCATGCCGGTTCACTGGTCGCTGCGCCTGCCCCCCGTTTTTCCGTGCATGGCACGCGGGCCAGTTGGATCAAGCATGGCCTGGACGTGCAGGAGGGGCAGCTGCGTCGCGGCATCGCGCCAGGTGCGCCGGGATGGGGTATCGATCCGCGCCACGGCGAGCTGCTGCACTGCGATGCGGAGGACAACGTCCTGCGCAGCACCGTGGACAACCTGCCGGGCGACTACCGGCGCCTGTATGCCGACTTCGCGGCGGCGATGCAGGGTGAGGGCGAGCCGACGGTCAGCGCGCAGCAGGCGCTGCAGGTGATGCGGCTGCTGCAGGCGGGGATGGATAGCGCGCGCGAAGGGCGGCGGGTGCAGGTGGGGTGATCGGCAGGGCTGCGCCCTGCACCTGCCGAATCAACGTCAACGTCAACGTCAACGTCAACGTCAACGTCAAAAGCGGGCATTCCGTGGGATGGCGGGGTGGGTCCGGTTGCGGGGGACGCCGTAAACCCATCCCTGGGGGCTTGGCCGCGGCATCCATGCCGC
>NZ_JBFTNR010000562.1:0-5126 GCF_056665995.1 Stenotrophomonas sp. 05L44_2 | reverse complement strand
GTACGTCGGCGGTCTGGAACAGGAAGATGCCCGCAGCCAGGCCGAAGATCGACTGCAGCAGGTACTTCCAGCGCGACTTCAGGCCGTTCGGGTCGCGACGGACGATCTTGATCCAGTCGTCGTACCAGCCGATGGCGCCGAAGCACAGCATCACCGCCAGCACCAGCCACACGTAGCGGTTGCGCAGGTCGGCCCACATCAGCACCGACAGGGTGACGGTGAGCAGGATCAGCGAACCACCCATGGTCGGCGTGCCGGCCTTGGAGAAATGGGTCTGCGGACCATCGGTCCGGATCGGCTGGCCGCCCTTGAACTGGGCAAGCTTGCGGATCATCGCCGGGCCGAGCCACAGCGACAGGAACAGCGCCGTCAACGCGGCAAGGATGGCGCGGAACGTCTGGTAGTTGAACAGCCCGAACAGGCTCTCCAACTGCTGCAACCATCGAGCCAGTTCATACAACATGCGGGGATTCCTCTCCTTGCGCCAGCAGCGCTTTGACAATCGTGTCCATGGCGCTGCCACGGGAACCCTTGACCAGGCAGCGCACGCCGGCGTGCAGCGCTTCCTTCAGCGCCTGCGACAGCGCGTCATGGGTGGTGAAATGATGTCCGCCCTCGCCAAACGCAGCGGCGGCAGCGGCGCTGAGCGGGCCCAGCGCATACAGGCGCTTGAGGCCGGCGGCACGCGCGCGGATGCCCGCCTGTGCATGCAGCGCCTCGGCGTCGGCGCCCAGCTCGCGCATGTCGCCCAGCACCAGCCAGCCCTCTTCCGGGGCGGCGGCCAGTGCGTCGATGGCGGCGGCCAGCGAACCAGGGTTGGCGTTGTAGCTGTCATCCACCAGCACCGCGCCGTTGTGCAGCTGATGGGCGATCTGGCGGCCCGGCACCGGCTGCGCTTCCGCCAGGCCGGTGGCCACCAGTGACAGCTCGATGCCGGCGGCAAGCGCCAGGCTGGCGGCGGCCAGCGCATTGCTGATGTTGTGGCGGCCCGGCAGGCCCAGCACCACGCCCGCCTCGCCCATCGGCGTGACCAGGGTGAAGCGGCTGCCCTGCGCACCGGCGCGGATGTCGCGCGCGGTGACGTCGGCGGTGTGTTCCAGGCCATAGCGCAGCACCCGGCAACGTGCCGGGGTACCGATGAAATGCTGTTCGAACCAGCGCCCGTAGGCATCGTCGGCGTTGATCACGGCCACGCCATCGGCCGGCAGCGCGGCGTAGATCGCGCCCTTGGTCACCGCCACGCCGAGCAGGCTGCCCATCCGCTCCAGGTGGGCCGGGGCGATGTTGTTGACCAGGGCATAGCGCGGGCGCGCGATGTCGGTCAGGTAGGCGATGTCGCCCGGCTTGCCGGCGCCCATCTCGTAGACGGCGTAGTCGGCATCTTCCGGTGCGTCGATCACCGCCAGCGGCAGGCCGATCTCGTTGTTGCGGTTGCCCGGGTTGGCGTAGACCACCTTGTGCGCGTGCTGGGCCACCTGCTGCAGGATCGCCAGCAGCAGGCTCTTGACGCTGGTCTTGCCGTTGCTGCCGGTGATGGCGAACAGTTCGGTCGCGCGGTCGCGCTGCATGCCGGCGGCGATCTTCGCCAGCGCGCGCTCGCTGTCGGCCACCAGCACCTGCGGCAGGTCCAGCGGCAGCAGGCGCTCGACCAGCAACGCGCTGGCGCCACGCGCCTGTGCGTCGGCAGCAAAATCGTGGCCGTCGAAGCGTTCGCCACGCAGCGCCACGTACAGGCTGCCCGGACCAAGGCTGCGGGTATCGTTGCTGACCGCGTCGATGGCCACGTCGTCGCCGTGGATCTCGCCACCGGCCCAGTGTGCGATCAGCGAAAGCAGGGTGCGCTTCATGCGGCGCCCTCCCCGGCCTGAGCGGCCAACACACCGGCCTTCGCAGCCAGCGCGGCGGCCGATACTTCGGTGTCGTCGAAGTCATGCCGCACGCCATTCACTTCCTGATAGGGCTCGTGGCCCTTGCCGGCGATCAGGATGATGTCGCCGGCACCAGCGCGCTTCACCGCCAGGCCGATCGCACGCGCGCGGTTGCGCTGCACGGTCACGGCCGAGGCATCGGTGAAGCCAGCCAGGATGTCGGCCACGATCACGTCGCCGTCTTCGCCACGCGGGTTGTCGTCGGTGACGATGACCTGGTTGGCCAGGCGCTCGGCAATGGCAGCCATCTGCGGGCGCTTGCCGGTATCGCGCTCGCCACCGCAGCCGAACACGCAGAACAGCGTGCCCTGCAGGTGGCCGTGCAGGCTGTCCAGCGCCTGTTCCAGCGCGTCGGGGGTGTGTGCGTAATCAACCACCACGGTCGGCAGGCCGTCTTCGCCGCCCAGGCGGTTCATGCGGCCACGGATCGGCTGCAGTGCCGACAGCACCTCGGCGATGCGCGGCAGCGGATGCCCCAGCGCATGCAGGCTGCCGGCCACGGCCAACAGGTTGTCCACGTTGAAGCGGCCCAGCAGCGGCGACTGCACTGCAGCGCGCTGGCCGTCGATGACCAGTTCGAAACCGATGCCGCGGCCGTCCAGCTGCAGCGCTTCAGCGCGCACGCTGGCACCGTCGGCACCACGCGAGCTCAGGCCAATGGCCTGCACGCCCGCCGGCAGACCGGCGAACAGCTGGCGACCGAACGCATCGTCAAGATTGATGCCATCGCCACCGCGCCCGCGCCATCGTCGCGCAGCTGCGCCAGCAGCGCATGCATCTGCAGCACCAGCGGGGTGGTGAAACCGGTCGGCTCGACCGCACCATAAAGTCCGGCGCCCAACGTGCCGATACTGCCACTGGGCGTACCGAGCAGGTGCCAGGCCTGGGCCAGCAGCTGCACGGTGGAGGTTTTGCCGTTGGTGCCGGTCACGCCAACCATGGTCATCGCCCGCGAAGGCGCACCATGGAACTGGTCGGCCATTGCCCCCAGACGCGCACGCAGGTCCGGCACGGCGATGGCATCGGCCGGTGCAGGCAGCTCGGCAGGCGCCGGCGCTTCGAAGAGGATCGCGCCGGCACCGGCAGCACGCGCCTGCTCGACAAAACCCAGGCCATGCGCGCCGAAACCGGCGATGGCAACGAAGGCATTGCCGGGGCGCACGGCACGRCTGTCCAGCACCAGGCCGGTCAGAACGGGATCATGGCCCGCCAGGGCCACGTCCGGAAGCAACTGCGAAAGCAACATCGAAGGGCTCATTGCGTGCCTCCCGTGGCGGGCGGCACATGGGGGTGCGCGCTGGGCAGCGCGGCATCGAATTCAGCGGCGGCATCCACCGGCAGTGCGGCTTCGGCCGGCGGCACCGGCAGCACCGAGGCCGAATGCCCGATCTTTCCGGACTGCTGGGCAGCCAGCCACGACTGCAGGTCATCCAGCGGCACGTCCATCAGGCGCAGGGTGCCTTCCATCACGTTGTGATAGACCGGCGCCGACACCAGGCCGCCGTAGAACTTGCCGCCCTGCGGATCGTTGATGACGATGACGGTGGCAAAACGCGGATTGGTGGCCGGCACCACGCCGGCGAACAGCGCGTTGTAGTGGCCGCGCTCGTAGCCACCGGGGCCGGTCTTGCGCGCGGTACCGGTCTTGCCGGCCACGCGGTAGCCCAGCACCGCCGCCTGCTTGGCGCCGCCCTGGGTGACCACCGTTTCCATCATCGCCACCACCTGCTTGGCGACGTTCTCGTCGATGATCTGCTGGCCTTCGTTGCGCTGGCCCTTGACGAAGGTCGGCGCGATCAGCTTGCCGCCGTTGGCCAGCGCCGAGTACGCGGTGGCGATCTGCAGCGGCGTGACATTCAGGCCATAGCCGTAGGACATGGTCGTCTTGGTCGCGCCGTCCCAGTTGGCGGGGCGCCGCACGACACCGCCGGACTCGCCGGGGAAGCCACTGTGCGGCACCGAGCCGTAGCCGAAACGGCGCACGCCGTCGTAGAACACCTGGTCGGGCATCTTCGCGGCGATCTTGGCCGCGCCGATGTTGGAGCTGCGGGTGATCACACCGGTGACGTTCAGCACGCCGTTGTTGCGCGGCACATCGCGGATGGTGAAACGGGCAACCTGCATGTAGCCCGGGTTGGTATCGATGATGGTGTCCTTGGTCACCACCCCGGACTGCAGCGCGGTGGCGATGGTCAGCGGCTTCATCGTCGARCCCGGCTCGACCAGRTCGGTCACCGCGCGRTTGCGGCGCGTGTCCGGCACYGCGYYGKTSAGCGAGTTSGGGTTGTAGGTCGGCAGGTTGACCATGGCCAGGATCTCGCCGGTGGTCACGTCCATGATCACCATCGAGCCGCCGGCCGCCTTGTTGGCCACCAGCGCGTTGCGCAGTTCCTTGAAGGCCAGGTACTGGATGCGGCGGTCGATGCTGAGGGTCAGGTCCTTGCCCGGCTCGGCCGCACGCAGCAGATCGCTTTCGACCGTCTCGCCCTTGCGGTTGCGGATCACCCGCTTGCCGCCGGGCTTGCCACGCAGCCATTCGTCGAAGGCCAGCTCCAGGCCTTCCTGGCCGCGGTCGTCGATGTTGGTGAAGCCCAGCACGTGCGCCATCGCTTCACCCTGCGGGTAGAAGCGTCGGAACTCGCGCTGTGCGGCCACGCCCGGAATCTTCAGCGCGACCACGCGCTCTGCCTCGTCCGGATTGATCCGGCGACGCAGGTACATGAATTCCTTGTCCGACTTCTGCGACAGGCGGCTGCTCAGCTCGTCCACCGACATGCCCACCGCCTGTGCCAGCTCGGGGATGCGCTCGGGCGAACGCAGCAGGTCCTGCGGGTTCACCCAGATCGAGGCGACCGGGGTGGACACCGCCAACGGCTCGCCGTTGCGGTCGGTGATCATGCCGCGCGAAGTCTTGATCGGCAGTTCGCGCAGGTAACGCGCTTCGCCTTGGCGCTGGTAGAAGTCGCTGTTGATGATCTGCACGTAGGCGGCACGACCCACCAGCGATACCGAGCACAGGCCGAGCGCCAGGGCCACCCAGCGCAGGCGCTGGCGCAGGTTGAAGGCGTTGCGTGGACGGTTGCGGCCGGTCTTGCTCATGGGCGCACCACCACCACGTCGGCGGCTTCGGGGAACTTCATGCCGAGCTTTTCGCGGGCGATGCTGTCCACGCGGTTGGCTTCGGCCAAGGTCGCCTGC
>NZ_JBFTNR010000561.1:0-2799 GCF_056665995.1 Stenotrophomonas sp. 05L44_2 | reverse complement strand
ATTCCTAGGTATTCTTGTCCTAATGGAATTGAACGACCCGACATGCCTCCCGAGCTGACAGCTGCACTGGCGCTTTGCCGCAACCTCCCCTCGCCGCCCGGTATTGCCCTGCGCATCATCGAACTGGCCCAGGACCCGGAGGCGGACATCGCAACCGCTGCGGACATCATCGCCATCGACATGGCGCTGAGTGCGCGCATGCTGCGTATCGCCAATTCACCGCTGTATGCCAGCCGGCGCCGGATCGAGAACCTCGGCCAGGCGCTGACCATGCTCGGGCTCAACGCTACGATCAGCCTCGCCCTGGGCTTCACTGTCACCCAGGGCCTGACCGGCAAAGGCGGCGCCGACCACGATCTGCGCCAACGCGCCTGGAAGCGCAGCATCCTCAGCGCGCTGGCGGCCAGCCAGCTCGGCCAAGCGCGCGGCCTGCGCAGGCTGGAGGAGCTGATGCTGGCCGGACTGCTGCAGGACATGGGCGTGCTGTGCCTGGCCCAGGCCGAATCCGAACGCTACCTACCGCTGCTGCGCGAGGCGCGCGACAACCCCGACCTGATCGCGCGCGAGCGCCAGGAACTCGGCTGCAGCCACGCCGACGTCGGCGCATGGGTGGCCGAGGAGTGGGGCCTGCCGCGCTACCTGGTGGACAGCATCCGCCACAGCGAAGACGAAGTCACCGCCGAAAATCCGTTCCAGGCCTGCGTACAGCTGTCTGGCGCGGTCGCCGACATCTGGCTGGATGAAGACGCCGATGGCGCACGCGAACGCGCCCTGCAGCAGGTCCACGACCGCCTGCAGATGGACAGCGCCCGCTTCGACCAGGTGCTGGCGCGGATCAGCGAAGCGCTGCCGGACATCGCCAGCCTGTTCGAGAACGGCCTGAACTCGCCGGCACGCGTGCGTGAACTGATCGACCACGCCCAGGAACTGGCCACCCTGCGCAACCTGCGCGAACTGCAGGATGCCGACCAGGCGCGCCGCCGCGCCGATGAATTCGAGGCCCGCGCCAAGCGCCTGGCCGACCAGGCCCATCGCGACGCGTTGACCGGCGTCCTCAACCGCCGCCAGCTCGAAGCCGTGCTGGAACAGGAATTCCTGCGCGCCGGCCGCCATGGCTGGCCGTTGTCGGTGGCCTTCATCGACCTGGACGATTTCAAGAAGATCAACGATGCGCACGGCCACCTGACCGGCGACGAGGTGCTGCGCGCCTTTGCCGGCAAGCTGCAGGGGCAGCTGCGCAACAGCGACACCGTGGCCCGCTTCGGCGGCGAGGAGTTCGTCGCGCTGCTGCCCAATACCAGTGAATCGGTGGCCCTGGACGTGATCCGCCGGGTACTGGCGAACATCGTCGCCACTCCGATGGCGGAACTGGAAGGTGGCCCGCTGTTCATCACCTTCTCGGCCGGCGTGGCCACCCAGGGCGGCTACGAGCGCTTTGCCGGCGTGCAGGACCTGCTGCGCGCCGCCGATGACGTTCTCTACCGCTYCAAGAACCTGGGTCGCAACAGGGTCATCGCACGCTCTCCGGGCGAACTGGGGCATGATGAACTGTCTGCCACTGCTGGCGCCGAGCTGGGCTGAATGGTGCGCCCCGGATGCACGGGGCACACCGGTATTTTGCGCCGCAGTGCACAAAACGCTTTGGCCGCGCGCCGCTTGCGCGTAGAATCGCCCGCGATTTCCACGCACCCGAGGTCCCTATGTCCAAGCTCGCCTATCGCCGCATCCTGTTGAAACTTTCCGGGGAGGCGCTGATGGGAGATGAGGACTACGGCATCGACCCCAAGATCATCAACCGCCTGGCCCGTGAAGTCGTCGAGGCCCAGCAGGCCGGCGCCGAAGTCGCCCTGGTCATCGGTGGTGGCAACATCTTCCGCGGTGCAGGCCTGGCCGCTGGCGGCATGGACCGCGTCACCGGCGACCAGATGGGCATGCTGGCCACGGTCATCAACGCGCTGGCCATGCAGGATGCGCTGGAAAAAGTGGGCGCCAAGGCCCGCGTGATGAGCGCGATCAAGATCAACGACGTGTGCGAGGACTACATCCGCCGCCGCGCCATCCGCCACCTGGAAAAGGGCCGCCTGGTGATCTTCGCCGCTGGCGTCGGCAGCCCGTTCTTCACCACCGACTCGGGCGCCGCCCTGCGCGCGATCGAGATCGGCGCCGACCTGCTGCTGAAGGCAACCAAGGTCGATGGCGTGTACGACAAGGATCCGAACAAGTACAGCGACGCTGTCCGCTTCGACAGCCTGAGCTACGACGAAGTGATCCGCCGTGGCCTGGAAGTGATGGATACCGCCGCCTTCGCCCTGGCCCGTGACAGCGACCTGCCGATGCGCGTGTTCGACATGGGCCAGCCGGGCGAGCTGCTGAAGATCCTGCACGGCGAGAACATCGGCACCCTCGTCCAGGGCCGCGATCCGGCCTGAGGCTGAGCGCAAGGCGACCTCCGGGCCGATTCAGGCCCGGCGGCGTCCCGTATTCGCCTATAATCGCCCGATTCCAGTTACATCCAGGACCCTGGCGATGCTCAACGACATCAAGAACAACGCGCAGACGCGCATGGCCAAGAGCATCGACGCTCTTAAGCACACCCTCACTTCGATCCGCACCGGCCGCGCAACGCCGGCCCTGCTGGACCGTGTCACGGTCAATGCTTACGGCAACGCCAGCACGCCGCTGAACCAGGTAGCGTCCGTCTCCAACGCCGACGCCCACTCCCTGCTGGTCACGCCCTTCGACAAGAGCATGATCAAGGAGATCGAAAAGGGCCTGTACAACATCGAGCTGACCCCGAAC